>NZ_KV788806.1:0-59862 GCF_001807385.1 Brachybacterium sp. HMSC06H03
CGCGCCGCGGCGCCGTGCGGTGCGCCGTCCCGAGGCCACGCGCCCCGACGGCACCGGACCGACCGGCGCCGAACGCTCCTCCGGGGGTGCCTACGAGGCCGAGGTCCCGACCAGCGGCCCCGCACTGACCGTCTCCGGCGGCGCAGGTCGACAGGGGGCCAGGTCCGCATGACGACCGATTCGATCGATTCGATACTCGTCGTCTGCACGGGGAACATCTGCCGCTCCCCCGTGGGCGAGGGGCTGCTGCGTCATCGCCTTGCTCCTCGGCGCATCGCCGTCAGCAGCGCGGGAACGCACGCCGTGGTGGGGCGCCGTCCGGTCCCGGAGGCGATCAGCACGGTGCTGGAGTCCACCGGCGAGGAGCTGCGCGGCAGGGGCACGCAGCTCACCCTCGAGGCGGTCGAGGCCGCTGATCTCATCCTCACGATGAGCACGAGGCAGCGTGCTTCCGTCACCGCGCTCTCGCCGCGCGCCGTGCGGCGCACCTTCACCCTGCTCGAGTTCACGCGGATCACCGAGCTGCTCGGCGACGACGAGGTCCACGGCTCGCTCGCCGATCTGGTGCGCGCCTGCGCCCCTCTCCGCCGGCTCGCGAACGCGTCCCTGGCGGGCATGGACATCGCGGATCCCTACGGCGGCCCGCCGGCGGGATACGTGAAGAGCTTCAGCATGATCGCCACCGCGGTGGACGACTCGGCCCGCGCGATCGGTCGAAGCCTCGAGGAGCCCTTGCCGAGCTGAGAGCCGCGTCGCTCTGTGCCCGGTGGGCGAGGGGGCGTGCGCCGACGAGGCGTACGCCCCCTCGTCATTCTGTCGGCACATCGGCATGTCGGCACATCGCCCCGAAGGCATGGAGGTCTGCGAGCCCGGGGCCCTCGAGTTTGCGAGCGGGGGCGCAGGACTCGTCGGTGGATACGACGGTCACCGGTCGGCGAGACGGCCCAGCGGGCCCGTCAGCGGGCGCGACGGCTGTCGGCGCGTGCGACAGCGGTCAGCGCGAGCGACGGCAGCGGGCCGGGCCGCGTCACTGCCCGAGGTAGGTGCGGTACGGGATGACCTCGCCGTAGTTCTGGACGCCCAGGGCGTAATACGCGACGGCGGCCAGGAGGACCAGAAGGGTGATCAGCGTGCGGTCCTGCATCTTTGCGATGCGGTTGGGCACGAGCAGGATCGCGAAGATCCCGAAGTAGCCGGACAACCGGCTCAGCACGATCGCCTGGGTCCCGACGATCATCAGGGCCACGCCGGCCAGGACCAGCACGGCGAGCTGGGATTCCAGGCGGGTCAGCGGCGCCCTGCGGCTGCCGACGAACACGACCAGAACCAGCAGCGCCAGGTAAGCGATGATCGACAGGTACGAGCCGATGCCCGTCTGCCCCGAGTCGAGATAGTCCCCGTAGCGCGGGTTGAGCACCTCGAGGAAGGAGACGAGGAAGGGCGCGGCCCGCACGCCCGCGGCGGCCACCAGTGCGCCTCCGAGGAAGAACAGCGTGGTCTGGAGGGTGGGACGCCAGCGGCGCACCACCAGCATCACGACGATCGCGAGGATCGCCGTCATATGGAAGCTGAGGGCGATGATCGCGAGCACCCAGAACACGACGTTCTTCCTGCCCAGGTAGGTCCAGGCGAGGAAGAGGAGCGCGACGGCGATGTACTGCCGCAGCGCGTTGAAGGACGAGGTGTACTCGAAGGCGACGAAGAGCGCGACGGCGAAGCCCGGGTCCATGGACAGCCGCTTGATGCCGAGATAGACGGGCAGCACGGTCAGGACCGCCGCGACCCAGAACAGCGCCTTCGGGTCCTCCGTGAACGCCTTGATCACGAGCATCAGGAGCGTGTACCCGACCTCCTGCGTGGACTCGGCGAAGTCGCTCGCCCAGTCGTCGGGATTCATGCTGTTGAAGACCAGCTCGTAGGTCGGGTAGTCGGTGCCCACGTCGTAGCGGAGTCCGGAGAATGCGATGAGCACCGTCACGGCCGCGACGTCGAAGACCGTCCATCGCCGTGCGGCCCGGGCGGTCTCCTCCTCGGTGACGATCGCGCCGGCGGACCGGGCGCGGTACCTGGTCGAGCTCGCCGTCCTGGTCGCGAGGGCGACGCCGGCGGAACCGGGACGGTAGCGGGACGTGGAGAGGGTCCTTGTGCCCGTCGACCCCGTGCCCGCGGCCCGCGGGCCGACCGTCCGGCCCTGGACGTCGGCGGCCCCGGCCGTGGGCACCTCACGCGGGCGCTTCAGAGCCACCCGGAAGCTGAGCGCGGCGAGCGCCGTCACGACCACGAGCAGGATGAAGTAGGGCGTCATCGGGTCCCTCCCCCGTTCCCGAGGCCCGCGGCTCCCCGTGCGGCGGGCAGATGGCTCACAGCGCGTACCTCGTCCCGTGCGGGTACTCGCCGCTGATCGTCGAACGCGCGAACTCCAGCAGGGTGTCCGCGGCATGGACGTAGGAGAGGGTGGACGCCTCCGGCAGGGCGGGGCCCTCACCGCGGGCGGCGCCGAGCACGCGGTCGGCGAGCGCCTCGACATCGTCCTCGGGAGCGAGCTGCACGGCGGGCAGGTCCCGCACGCCCTTGACGTCGAAGCCGACGACGGGCAGGCCGATCGCGATTGCCTCGAGGCCCACACGCGGCAGACCCTCCCAGCGGGAGGTCTGCACGAGCACGTGGGAACGCTCGAAGTGCGGGACCGGGTCGGCGACGCCGTGACGGACCACGAGCCCCTCGACGTCGCTGCGGGAGCTCCGGGCGTCGAAGAGCTCACCCTCTCCGAGCATGTCCACGACCACGTCCACGCCGCGGTCGCGCAGCACGTGCGCGAGCCGGACGGCGGCGGCGGGATTCTTCCGCTCTGAGAACTCCCCGCACCACACCAGGCGCAGCGGCTCCTCCCCCTCGCGCCAGGGCATCGGGGCACGGCGCACGAAGCGCTCGGTGTCCAGCCCCACGCCGCCCAGGAGACGCAGGCGCGGGATGCGGGTCGCGTGCCGGTCGAACCAGTCCTGGTCGGCGGAGTTGATGCACACGATCCCATCGGTGCGGTGCACCAGGGCCCGCTCGACGGCGCGGAAGGGCAGGTCCATGAGGTGGTTCCCGTTCCAGTGCAGGCCGTGGCAAAAGTACACCACCGGCACTCCCACCCTGGCGGCGCGCACCAGCATGGACGCGGTCGCGGTGTTGGTGATGACCACGTCGATGCCCTTGTCCCGCGCCCATTCGCGCAGTTCGGCCCGTGCGCGCCAGTTGCGTGCGGACGGCTTGCGTGTGATCGAGGGCAGCACCGCGGGGCGATCGAAGGTCTCCGCGAGGGAGCCGGCCGCGGGCTCGACGACCGCGCCCTGCTCGCGCCACCGCTCGGCGATCTCGAGGAAGAAGGCATCCAGCGTCGCGCCCACGGAGGTGAGCAGGCCGATCACCGGCGCATGCCGTCGAGCGGCGGGCGACCGCTCCGCCTCCGAGGCGACCGGCCGCGGCTGAGGCGACCGCTCCTGCGCCGAGCGCTCCGACGCGGGATGCTCCCGCGGCCGCTCCACCGACGTCGACGCTGCGGCGATATCCGGCGTCATCCCAGTGGCCCCGGCCTCTGCATGTCCCGTCACGTCGGGGCTCCTTCCAGACGAGGGCCGCTGAGCGTCGAACCCCGAGACGAACAGCTCGATGCCCGTTTTGTCCATTTGATGGCACTCCTACTCTAGGCCAGGGACGGGGGTCGCGGAAGTGCCCGGCTCGGACCACATGGACAGCCGCGGCCGCGGAGGCGGGAAGCCCGGCTGAGGCCGCTCGACATAGGCGATCAGCACCGGTGGTCGACCGCCCATCAGCAACGGGGCGTTCTCGTGGGTGGGGAAGACCGATCCCGGGCCCGGCGGGACGAAGCCGTTGCGCTCGAGCGCCTCGCGCAGCGCCGGGGTGAGCTCGACCTCCGGGGCGATGCCCATCCAGCATGTCCGCTCCCGGGAGCGCACCCGGCTGACCAGGAGCAGCAGCGCCTCCTCGAGGAGCACTCCTCCCCCGAGCAGCTCGGCGCCGAGCGCGAGGTCCCCGATCAGCACCATGCCGCCGCCGAGGGCCTGGACCGTCCCTCCCAGCAGCACCCGGTCCTTCCGGTCCCGGCACTGCCAGGCTCCGTCGTCCGCGGGGCCGTCGAGGTCGAGCAGCGAGGTGGACTGCGGGCCGGGGAAGTCGGTGCTCTCCCCCGGCGCCTCCACGAAGTCGACACCGCGCCGGCGGAGCCCCCACGGTGTCGCGGAGGATCTGCAGGTCCAGCACGGGACCGATCTGCTGCACGTACTCCTGATCGATCGACATCCGCCGGTCCCACTCGACCTCGTTGCGGCCGTGGACCTGCGCATGCCCGGTGAGCCCGGCCGGGACGGTGTGCCGCGCGAACTGCTCGGCGCTGAAGCGTCCCAGGTAGTAGGTGGGCAGCGGACGGGGGCCGATCAGCCCCATGTCGCCGCGCACGATGTTCCACAGGCTCGGCAGCTCGTCGAGGCTGGTGGCACGGATGAAGCGGCCGAAGGGCACCATACGCTCGGCGTCGTCCCGGGCCGACCTCGGGCCGGGGTCTCGCATCGAGCGGAACTTCCACAGGGTGAAGATCCTCCCGCCCTGCGTCATGCGCTCCTGGGCGAAGAGCACGGGGCGCCCCATCGTGACCAGCACGCCGAGGGCGACCAGCGCCATGGGGATCGCTGCGACGACGAGTGCGCCGAGCGCGAGGACCACGTCGGCCCTGCGGCGCAGTCGGAGGTAGTTCAGCTGCCGACGGCGCAGGCGCACGGGGCGCACTCGCTGGACGGGACCGGCGAACGGAGGGTGGGAAGGGTTCACTACCACGTCCTTGCTCTGATGGTCCTCGACGCCTGATCCGCCAGGCGTCGTGCCCCGGCATGGAGCGGGAGGAGCAGCATGAACACGGTGCGCAGGAACGGGTCCAGCACCAGCTCCCACCCTCCGATGCACTCGCGGGCCTCCGCGCCCATGTCGGCCTTGAACTGCAGCAGGCCAGCTTCGGGCCCGTGGCCTCGAGCGTCGAGGCGACGCCGGCGTCGTCGTACCGGCCCACCAGCCCGGGGCGCCGGTCACCGCTGCGCGCCCTCCCCGCTCCGGGCTCTGCTGGAACCCGGCGTGGGGGGAGGTGCGCAGATATCCCCGGTAGGTGCACTCGTCGATCTCCCGCACTGCGGTGCGGGTCGTCCGCGGAGGTGCGGAGCCCTTGGCGTCCATGGCGCGGTGCCGTCAGTCGGTGCCCTCGCCGGGGACGGCGTGGCCGTCGGCGCGTCGAGAAGAGGAGCGGTAGAAGGGGAAGAAGGTGCAGTCCTCACGTTGCTCCTGCGCGGGGGCGCACAGTCGCTCGTAGCTTTCGGGCAGGAAGATCTGCTCGCCGGTGAAGTACGCCCGGTCGCCGTCGCGGGTGAAGCCCCGCTTGAAGCGCAGCAGGCTGTCGTCGACGGTGTTGGTGATGCCGCCGGCGAGGTTGTGCTCGCGGCTGCCGCCCTCGCGGGAGACGAGGATCGCGCCGACGGCGGCGACGGTGGTTGCGTTGCCCTGTAGGGCGTCGGTGCGGGTCCCGGCGATGTAGGCGTAGCTGGAGTCGTCGCGGAAGACGATCATCTCCGCGGAGAGCGGCACGCCGTGCTGGTCGGCGAAGACGTAGGCGACCTGCCCGGGCACGGCCCGGTGGATCATGCGCAGGTGGTCCTCGCTCACGCGGAACTTCTCGTGGGCGTCGCGGCGCTCCATGGTCTCGTCGTGGATCGGCAGGAAGTCCTCGATGCCGGACTCGTCGCGGACCACGCGCACGCTCATCCCCTCGGCGAGGCCCTTGCGGTAACGGCGGCGCACGCTCTTGTGGAGCGCGGCGATCGCGTCGTCCTCGCTGAACCCGTCGAGGTCGATGACGATGTGCGGGGCCTGCTCGCGCATCGTGCCCGGATAGGGCAGGCGGTGACGCTCCACAGGGGTGAAGCGGATGATCTCGCTGACGATCCGGTGCTCCCGGGCCCATCCGTGCATCGCGGCCCAGAACTCGTCGACCTGCCCCGGGCAGGCGTCCGCGGCGAGGGGACCGCCGTAGACGAGCGGGGTGTAGAGGTCGTGGAGCTCCTCGTCCAGCGGGTTCCCGGCGGCGTCGTGCGTGATGGGGCGGACGATGAAGGCGTAGTAGATCTCGGTGCCGTCGGGGAAGGACATCAGCGCGCACATCGGCTGCTCGTCCGGCTGGGCGACGGACCAGACGTAGTCGGGATGGGCGAAGATGTCCCGCTGACCGGCCCGCTCCCAGGCGAGGGCCCATTGGAAGCGGTCGGTGGGATCGGCGCCGTCGAGGACCAGGAAGGTGGTCTCGGGGTGCGGGTCGACGTGCCGCGGGGATTCGGCGTCGTGGACGGTCCGGGGTCTGGTCGTGAAGCCGGTCAGGTTGCTCATGTGGGGCTCACCTTGCTGTCGGTCGTCATCGAATGCGGGTGGGCGAACCCTTCCTCGGGGATGCCGAGGAAGGCGATCAGCGCAGGGGTCCCCTCGGGCACCTGCGCCGGGGGGAGGTCGCCGGTGGGATAGCGGACGGGGGCGTCGGGGGCGGCGTATCCGCTGCGGGCGAGGGAGGCGGCGAGCTCGGGGGCGGGCTCCTCGCCGGGGGCGAGGCAGGCCCATTCGGCCCGGTGCACGACGCGCAGGCGGCTGGCGAGCAGCAGCAGCGCCTCGTCCAGGAGCGTGTCCGCGGCGTCCTGCGCGCCCTCGCCGAGGCGGAGCGTGAGCTGGACCAGCCCCGGCTCGAGCAGCGTCGCCGTGCCGGCGAGGACGATGCGGTCCTCCCGATCCCGGCAGGTGAAGGTGCCGTCGGCGTCGGGCCCGCGGGCGGCGGGACCGCTCAGCTCGAGGTCGGTGGTGGACTGCGGGCCGGGGAAGTCGGCCATGCTCACGCCGTCCTCGTCGGTCACGCCCTTGCGGTGGAGCACCGCGGTGACGGTGTCCACGAGGATCCTCAGGTCCAGCACGAGGCCGACCCGGCGCACGTACTCCTGGTCCATGGTGAGCCGGTCGTCCCAGGCCAGGGAGTTGCGACCGTGCACCTGGGCGTAGCCGGTGAGGCCCGCGGGGACGGTGTGGCGGGCGAACTGCTCGGCGCTGAAGCGGCCGGAGTAGTCGGTGGTCAGCGGGCGCGGGCCCACCAGGGCCATGTCGCCGCGCACCACGTTCCACAGGCTCGGCAGCTCGTCGAGGCTGGTCTCCCGCAGCATCCTCCCGAAGGGGACCAGGCGCGCGGCGTCGTCGTCGGAGCCGTCGGGGGCGACAGCCCGCATGGAGCGGAACTTCCGCAGGCGGAACACGCGTCCGTCCTGGGTCATGCGCTCCTGGGTGAACAGGACCGGGCGGCCCATGGTCACCATGACACCTGCGGAGATCGCGAGCATCGGCAGCGCGCTGATCGCGAGGCCGATGCTGCCGAGGACCACGTCGGCCCGTCGGCGCCGGCGCAGATAGCTCTGCTGGCCCGGGGAGAGACGGATCGGGTCGAGGTGCTGGATCGGGCCCACGATCGTGCGGGCCCGACGACCTCGTCCCGGTGCGCCGGACTGCGTCATGTCGCAGCCTCCGTCAGCGGCGTCGCCACCGCGCGGCGGCCGAGGGCGGCGCGGAGCGTCGCGTCGATGGTCCCGCATTCGGCCTCGGTGAGCGCGGAGCCGCTGGGCAGGGTCAGGCCGGTGCGGAACAGCCGCTCGGAGGCGCCGTTGACCGCGGCGGGGATCCCGGCGAAGACGGGCTGGAGGTGCATCGGCTTCCACAGCGGGCGGCTCTCGATCCCGGCCGCGGTGAGGGCGGCGCTGAGGGAGGCGGCGTCGAACCCTGCGAGCTCCGGGTCGACGACGAGCGCGGTGAGCCAGCAGTTGTCGTGCTCGTCGCCGTCGCGCTGGAAGACCTCCACGCCGGGCACGTCCTGGACGATCCGGGCGTAGGCCTCGCGGCGGGCGCGGCGACGGGCGATCATCTCGTCCAGCCGGCGCAGCTGGGCGTTGCCCATCGCGGCCAGCAGGTTCGAGAGGCGGTAGTTGTACCCGATGTCGCGGTGCTCGTAGTGGACCGCGGGTTCCCGGGCCTGGGTGGCGAGATGGCGCACGCGGCAGGCGGCGTCCTCGTCGTCGGTGAGGTACATGCCGCCGCCGGAGGTGGTCATGATCTTGTTGCCGTTGAAGGAGAAGATCGCGGCGTCGCCGTGCTTCCCGGCGGGCAGCCCGGCGTGGTGGGCGCCGAGCGATTCGGCGGAGTCCACCAGCACCTTCGCGCCGGCGCGGTGGGCGATCTCGACGATGCGGGTGTGGTCCGCGCTGCGGCCCAGGAGGTCCACGGGCACGACGGCGGGGACGGAGACGCCCTCCTCGGCGAGCTCCTCGAGGACCTGGGCGAGCAGGTCCGGGTCCATCTGCCCGGTCGCCGGGTCGGAGTCGACGAAGTACGGGGTCGCGCCGGTGTAGCTGATCGCGTTCGCGGTCGCCGCGAAGGTCATCGTCGAGGTGGGGACCACGTCGCCGGGGCCGACGCCCCAGGCCAGCAGTCCCAGATGGAGGGCGCTGGTGCCGGAGGCGAGGGCGACGGCGTGGCGCCTGCCGATCCGCTGCGCCATCGAGGTCTCGAAGGCGTCGACGGCCGGGCCGAGCGGGGCGATCCAGCCGGAGTCGAAGGCGTCGGCGACGGCCGCGCGCTCGAGCACGGTGACGTCCGGACCGGACATGAGGATGCGTGCCATGGTTCAGAACCCCACTGCGATCGGGGCGCGGGCGGCGGCCGGCCGGGTGGCCTCCATCGCCTCGCACACGGTGGTCAGGACGTCGACGACCTGGGCGTCGCTGCGCAGCGAGCGGAGGTCGGGCAGCTCGTCGGAGGAGACCGGGACGACGGGCACGCCGCTGATCAGCGGGTGGGAGGTCTGCACGGAGTCCTCGCCGGGGGCGAAGAGGTCCTCGTGGAGCTTCTCGCCGGGGCGCAGCCCCGTGAAGACGATCTCCACGTCCTTGCCGGAGGCGTCGATCAGCTGCTGTGCGAGCTGCACGATCGGGACGGGCTGGCCCATGTCGAGCACCAGCGCGCCACCGCTCTGCCCCACGACCGCGGCCTGTAGCACGAGCTGCACGGCCTCGGAGACGGTCATGAAGAAGCGGGTGACCTCGGGATCGGTGACGGTGACCGGTCCGCCCTTCTCGATCTGGGCGATGAAGGTGTGGATCACGGAGCCGCGGGTGGCGAGCACGTTGCCGAAGCGCACGCTGAGCCAGGTGCCGTGACCGGCGGTGCGGCCCTTGTGAGCGGTGAGCCCCTCGGCGATGCGCTTGGAGTAGCCGAGCACGTTGTGCGGGTCGGCCGCCTTGTCGGTGGAGATGTTCACGAAGCGCTCCACGCCGTGGCGGTGCGCGGCCTCGAGCACGTTGTGGGTGCCGAGCACGTTGGTCTTGAAGGCCTCGTCGGGCGACTTCTCGAGCATGTTGACGTGCTTGAGAGCGGCGGCGTGGAAGACCACGTCGGGCTTGTGGCGCGCGAACACGGCGTCGAGGCGCTCGGCGTCACGGATGTCGGCGAGCTCCATGTTGTCGTTGCCGAGGTCGGCGGTGCCGCCCATGGTCAGCAGCAGTGCATGCAGGGCCGACTCGTCGCGGTCCAGCATCACGAGCTCGGCGGGCTCGGCGGCGGCGATCTGTCGGCACAGCTCCGAGCCGATGGAGCCGCCGGCGCCGGTGACGAGCACCGTCTTCCCGCGCAGGAGCTCGTTGATGGTGCTCAGGTCGGTGTCGACCGGGCGGCGGCCGAGGAGGTCGGCCGGCTGGATCTCGCGCAGGTCGGTGTGGTGGACCCCGTCGATCATCTCGTTCAGCGGCGGGATGATCTTCACCGGGAGCTGCAGCTCCTTGGCCACGGCGGTGAGCGTGCCCATGGTGTCGGCGGAGATGTGGGTGGTGGCGATGACGAGGACGTCCGCACCCGTGCGCTCGAGGGCGGGTCGCAGCTGGTCGGTGGTGCCGGCGACGCTCACCCCGGCGTGGCGGAGGTGGCGCTTGCGCAGGTCGTCGTCGAGGAACCCGACGGGCTTCCACGCGGAGGAGGGGTCGCGCAGCATCGAGTCGGCGAGCGCACGGCCGATGTCGCCGGCGCCGACGATCAGTGCGCGGGAGGGCTCGGCCTCCGCTTCGCGCATGACGCGGAGGGTGCGTGCCGCGAGCAGACGCACCAGGTAGCGAACGGTCGCGGCGGCGAGGATCACCATCGGGGCGGCGATGACCGGCGCGGTCATCGGCAGCATCTGCTCCGGCCACACCGCGTTGGTGGCGGTGACCACGAAGGCGGCGGCGAGGACGACGCCGGCCAGCGGCGCCATCTCGTCGAAGCTGCCTACGAGGTGACGGCCCTGGTGCAGACGCACCGCGCGGCCCAGCAGGGTGTAGACGGCGCCGGCGATCGCGGTGAGCACCAGCAGTCCGAGCAGCGGCGTGCCGGCCCCGTCGAGGGACAGGCCGAAGGAGAGCGCGAGGGTCTCGAGTCGCAGCGCGGAGGCCGCCCAGAGGCCGACGAACCACATCAGGGCGTCGATGAGGATGAACGGCACCGGCGCGGGATGGAGGTCCCGGTCGTAGAGGGGGTCGAGGTCGGCATCGCGGACGGGCTGCCCATCCTCGCTGATCCGTCGCGGGCTGGATGCTGCGGGCCGCAGGACGGCATGCAGAGAGATGATGGACACGACTCCCCCTCTTCCGATGGTGCGAACCCCCTCGGACCTGCGACGTCACCGTCGATGTCCGATTTGCCCGCCTTGTGACGGTTCGTACCATACGTCAGGTTCCGGTCCTTGTGAAGCGGGGTCCGCAGATGTCCGACGAGTAGCCGCCGGCTGACCGACGGCCGGAGAGCGGCGACCATGAGCCGGGCGCAAGGGGGCAGCGCTGCGGCCTGCGTAGTCATGCAAGCCGCACCGGCAGTCCGATCAGCGCCCGGACAGCACGAAGCGCCGTCTCCAGCGACAGGAGACGGCGCTTCAGGGAAGGAGCGTCAGCAGTCTGCGACCGACGGGCGGTTCGCCGTGCCGGCGGTTCAGAAGTTGATGGTGATGGAGCCCGGGCTACGGGTGCCCGCCGCCGCCGCGCCGTTGGCGGCCGAGGAGACAGTGCTGTTGTTCAACCGGGAGCTACGATAGCTGCCCCCTGCTCCACCGGCGCCGCCGAAGGAGATCGATGCGGTCCCTGTGGAAGCGTTGTCCCGCACTCGCAGGGTCGTGCAGCTTCCGCTCCCGCCGCCTCCGTAACCACCTCCGCCTCCGGCGGAGACGTGCGACGTGGTGGCTGAAGCCGTCTGGACACCGTTCGCACCGTTCCCCGTGACGCCCGCCGTACCGGCTGCACCCGCCGTGCGCACGGCGCTGAGCTGCGTCTGGGAAGGGCCGACGGACGTGGTCCCGGCGGGTCCGCCTGTGCCGGCGGGCCCGCCGGATCCGCCGGGTCCGCCGCGTCCCCCGTTGGTCGTGGCCGTGGTGCTCGGCACGTTCGGGTGCGACGTCGCCGATCCTCCGCCATTCGCTCCGGCCGAACCGCCGACCGCCACGGCACCGCTGAACTGCGGGTACCCGGACGAGGTCAGCGCCGAGCCCCCACCGCCACCGCCGCCCCCTGCCACGACCAGCACCTCCGTGCCGATCACGATGGCCGAGGACCCACCCCCTGATCCACTCACGTTGTTGTTGGTCGCCTCCCCGGCGGACACCGCACTGAAGATCACGTCGCCGCCCTTGCCATATCCTCCACCGCCGGTTGCGTTCGGGGGCACGGCAACGCCCGTGGTCGTCGGTCGCACACCTCCTGCGCCGACCGTCCAGGACAGGACCGTGCCCGGCGTCACCGCCAGGTCACCGGTAATACGGGTCCCGGCGCCTCCAGTACTGCCGTTGGCGCCGCCTCCGCCCCCGCCGCCCTCCACGGTCACACAGATCCGCGTCACCCCGGCGGGGACCGTCCAGGTCCCGGTGGTCCGTGTCGACCCGGGGCCGGGGCTCGTGGCCGTGTACGTCCGCGACGGGCATTGGAAGGGCGAGGCGGCGACAGCGGGGGCGGAGACTGCCACGGCTGCGGCCGGCACCGCCCACGCCGCTGTGCGGGCCAGTCTCCGTCGGGAAATGGGCTGGTGTGGTGTGGTCATCGATGCCTGGTGCCTTTCTGGCTGCGAGTTCCGAGGCTCACGGGCGCGGTGGTCCCGATCAAGTATAGGCGTCGTCGAGTCCGGCCAGGAAGCCCCGATCGCAGGTTCCGCCCCTGTCCAGCCGCAACAGGACCGCAGGTGACAGGTTCAACCCTCCGTCGCGGTCACGCGCACGCTCTCGTGCTTGGCGGAGATGACGCCGGGGGCGTACTCCCGCCAGTCCTCGTCGATCTCGAGGCCGAGCGCGCGGGCGAGGTAGTAGCGGGGGACGTCGGCCCCGGCGAGGTGCACGAAGGGGTAGCCGCCGCCGAAGCGGGGGTTGATGTCGATGACGGAGGGCTCGCCGCCCTCGGCGAGGAACATGTCGGTGTCGATGAGTCCGGTGAGCTGCGCGGCGCGGGCGATCCTCTCGGCGGTGGCGACGAAGGGCGCGGGATCCACGGAGGCGGCCTTGTCGGTCTCGCCGGCGCGCATGCGCACCTTGCGGCGGGCGAGCACGGCCCGCAGCCCGCCGGGCTCGCGCAGATCGCCCACGATGTCCACGCCGTGCTCGAGCCCGGGCAGGCAGGGCTGGACCACGACATCCTG
This sequence comes from Brachybacterium sp. HMSC06H03, assembly GCF_001807385.1. Taxonomy (NCBI): domain Bacteria; kingdom Bacillati; phylum Actinomycetota; class Actinomycetes; order Micrococcales; family Dermabacteraceae; genus Brachybacterium; species Brachybacterium sp. HMSC06H03. The sequence continues at coordinate 12,760 of NZ_KV788806.1, forward strand.
GCCGCTGGGGGCGGAGCCGTCGGCCGGAGCAGGGGCGGAGTCGATCGCTGCGTTGATCGCGGCGCGGACCCCGTCGGCCGGGACCAGCGCGAGCCCGGAGGAGCCGCTGCCGAGGCGGTGCTTGACCACGAGACTCTCGGAGGCGGCGGAGATCTCGGCGATGCCGGCCTCGTCATCGCCGGTGACGGTGCGCGGGGTGGGCACCCCGATGGCCTCGAGCAGCTGGGCCATGCGGAGCTTGTCGGCGCAGCCGAGCTGCCAGACGCGGTCGACGCCGGGCACGAGGATGCCGCGCTCGCGCATCCGATCGGCGAGGTCGGTGGCGACATGCAGGTGCATGAGCTCGTAGTCGTTCACGGAGAGGAACACCGCCGGACGCAGCTCGTCGACGAGCTCGAGCAGCGCGGGCCCGTAGGCGGGGTCGACGTAGCGCGGGAGCGTGCGCCCGATGTCCCCGTAGCTCGCCGCGGCACTGGTCGGATCGTTCTCGGTGACGACCACACGACCGTCGAGACCGAAGTCCGCGAAGGCCTCGCGGAACCAGTCCACGAGGTACAGCCGCCGTCCGGCCGACCCGATCACCACGGTGGGTGCTGCGCTCATCGCACGCTCCTCCTCATGTTCCGAGCAGGGCGTCCGTCGCCCTCTCCCCCGGTCGCGCGGCTGCTCCGCGCCCCATGGCCCCATCATGCACTGTAAGGTCGAGGAATCGGACATTTCGCCACAGAACGGAATCCCGGGGGAACCGCTGTCGGCCCCAGGGGACTCACAGCTACTGTGGCGGGAGATCCGACTCACCGGAGCTGCCGCCGTGGCGCTCCTGCGCGTGAACGCCGAGGGAGAAGGTCGAGGAGCGCCCTGATGACAGTGTGGGAGTCCGAGAGCGAGCTGGCGCCGGAGACGCCTGCCTTCGTCATCGACGGGGAGGTCCTCGACGGCTTCGTGGACCGCTTCGTCGCTGCTCTCGAGGGGAGCTGGCCGCATTCGATCCTTTCCTACTCCTTCAAGACCAACTCCCTGCCCTGGCTGATCTCGTACATGCGGGAGCGGGGCGTGTGGGCGGAGGTGGTCTCGGACGCGGAGTATGAGCTCGCGCTCGCGCTGGGCTATTCCCCGGAGACGATCGTCTACAACGGCCCGATCAAGAGCAGGAGCCGTTTGCGCGAGGCGCTGCGGGCAGGCTCGGTCATCAATCTCGACGCGAAGCGCGAGGTCACTTGGACGGCGGAGCTCGCGCGAGAGCTCGCGGCCGACGCGGCCTCGGGCACGACTGCCGACGGCGACGCCGACGGAGAGGCGGCCGGCGCCGCTGCCGCCCCGCTCGCGGTGGGGCTGCGGGTGAACTGGGACCTCGAGACGCTGCGGCCCGGGGAGTCGACCACGGGCACCGAGGGCAGCCGCTTCGGCTTCAACGTCGACAACGGCGAGCTGGACGCCGCGATCGAGGAGCTCACCGCTGCGGGGGTGCGCATCGCGGGCCTGCACATGCACCGCAACTCCGCGACCCAGTCGCTGGGGGTGTACGAGGCCTCAGCGTCGCTCGCCGCGAGGATCGCCTCCGAGCGGGATCTTGACCTGGACTGGCTGGACATCGGCGGCGGCTTCTTCGGCAGCATCGACGGCTCCCCCACCTTCGACGACTACGTGCGCGTGATCCGCGGCGCGGTCGAGGGCGTGATCGATCCGGAGCGCACCCTGCTGATCGTCGAGCCGGGCGGCTCGCTGATCGCGGTGCCGGTGGAGTTCCACGCCAGCGTGCTGGATGTGAAGCGGGTGGGCGAGAGCGTCTTCGCGATCACGGACGGGAGCCGCACCGACGTTGACCCGCTGTTCCGTCGCCGCCGCGACTACGACGTGCGCCTGTCCACCTCTTCCGCCGAGACCCTGCCCGAGCAGATCGTCGCGGGCTTCACCTGCATGGAGGAGGACCGGATCACGCGGCTGCGCGATGCACCGGCCCTCGCCGTGGGCGACCGCCTGGTGCTCTCCACCGTCGGCGCGTACACGATGAGCTACCAGTCCACCTTCATCGAGTTCCTGCCCGCGGTGCACGTGCGGCGCGGCGGGCGGTACACGCAGGTGCGGCGCCGCTGGGGCGTCACGGACTATCTGCAGGGCAACCGCGTGCTCGAGGGCGACGAGCTGGTCGATCCGGGCACGCCACAGGGCTGATGCCGGGCGCATGCCCGGCAGTCTGCGGCTCGACGCTCGCGACCCGGTGGAGCCTGCACCGGACAGCGCGTCCAGGCCGCGCACGCCCGCCCCCGAGGATCAGCCGTTGAGGTGCTGCTGGAGCGCCTTGACGGTGGCGTAGCTGGTGCGGAAGTCCCAAACCCCGTTGTAGTTCAGCCCGATCGCGGCGCGGAGCTTGCCGGTGGTCTCGGAGCCGATCTTGCCATCGGGGACCGCGCCGACTTTCTTCTGCAGCGCCTTGATGTCGGAGGTGGACAGGGAGCCGTCCTGCGGCACGCCGACCCAGGCCTGCAGGGCGCTGGTGGTCTTGGGACCGAACTTGCCGTCGACCACGAGCTGGCCCGAGGCGGGGCTGGTGCGGTCCGCGTCGCGGGAGGCGCCGGAGGAGGAGCCGCCGCCGGGCTGCGCGTTCGCGTCGGCGCCGCCGTTCGTGCGGGTGAGGCCGGCCTTCTTGCCGCAGGTGGGCCACGCGCCGGGGCCCTGGGCGCCGAGGGTGCGCTGGGCGACGGCGATCTGCTCGGACTTGCTGGCCTTGTTCGCGGTGGAGGCGTACTCGCCGCCGCCGAAGGCTTCCCAGGTGGAGCTCGAGAACTGCAGTCCGCCGTAGTAGCCGTTGCCGGTGTTGATCGACCAGTTGCCGCCGGACTCGCACTGGGCGACCTCGTCCCAGACGGTGCCGCCCGCGGTGGCGCTCTCGGTGCCGACGAGCCCGAGCCCGGCGACGACCACGGCGCCGCCGGTGGCCGCGGCGACCTTCGGGGCGAGGCGGACGCCGCGGAAGGCGACGGCCCTTCCGGGGGCGCGATGGGTGGGCGTGCGGGAGTCGGACATCGAGAGCTCCTCGGATCGGGGAAGTCGGTGAGACGGGAGGGATGGCCGTCGCGGAGCGCCTGACCGACGAGAACGCCGCTGACCTGCGCGCCCGCAGAGAGCACACCTCCACGGTGACCTGCTCTCCCCATCCCGGGAAGTGACCCCACCCGAAAGATTCCCCTTCTCGGGTCATCTCTTTACCAAGTTCAGAATATTCTCGAGCACTCGGGAATGACAGTGGTGTATTTCTTGAGAAGATACAGCCGTGTCACTCCCTCCGCGCGGGCGCGGTGGTGGCGGCGCTGGGCCTTCTCACCGTGGCGATCGCGCTGCTCATCCGCCGCAAGCCGGCCGATGCCGGGCCCCGCCCCGTCGACGCCGGCCGGCCGAGCCCGAGGAGACACTCGCCCCGGCCTGAGCCGTGGCGGCCGAGCACCTCAGTAGTAGACGGCCTCCTGGTTCCCGAACCAGGTGCCGTAGAAGCGGCCGTCCCGGTCCATCATCCCGATCGCTGCTTCCTCGATCGGCACGCGGTGCACGGTGGTGCTCCCGTCCTCGGCGGTCACGGTGAACTCGGCCAGGCCGCCGTAGCCGTAGGCGTCGTAGTAGCCCGTCGCCCCGCCCGCGACGTGGATCTGCGGCGGGGTGAGGATCTGCCAGGTGCCCTCGCCGGTGACCTCCTCCGGGGCGCCGATGGGGCAGTTCTCGGGCTGCGGCTGGGTGCTGCGCGCGCACTCGGCGAGCGCCGTGTCGATCAGGTAGGTGCCGAGCTGCTCCTCGCCGGTCTCGGTGAGCTCGTAGCCGATCTCGATGAGCGAGTTCAGCCAGGGACCGAGCACGGGCGGGATGGTCGAGCGGACCGTGGTCGGGGTGACCGCCTCCCCGCCCTCGGGGGCGCTGAGCTGGTACACGCCGGGCAGCACAACCAGGTGCACCTCGACGAGCCCGAAGGCGTGGTCGGCCCGGGCCTCGTCCGGCAGCGGGACCTCGACCCCGTTGATCAGCACCGCGGGGGCGCTGACGGGCACGGCGACCCGCATCACCGGCAGCTCCACGGGCTCCAGCTCCCACACCGGGCGGCGCAGCACCCCCTCGCGGTGCCGGGTGAGGTGGAGGGTGGTCTCCTGGGTGCGTCGGCCGAGGCTGAGCGTGGCCGTGACCTGGGCGGTGTCACCGTCGACGCTCGTCTCCTCGATCGTGAACCGGTCCACGCGCTCCTCGGCGGCCAGCGCCACCTGGTCGGTGAGGGCGAGGTCGAGCACTCCGCCCTCGGGCTCGACCATGTGCTCGCGCACGGCGTCGGTGTCACCATCGAGGATCGCCTGGAGGAAGCTGCGTGCTTCGGTCTCCGGCGAGCGCTCTCCCACCAGCACCTGCGGCAGCACCAGCACGAGGGCGAGCAGCGCGGCGATCCCGCCGAGCGGCCACCAGCGGCGACGGCGGTGCGGCGAGGGGGCGGAGGCGCGGCCGTCGACTGCCGCAGTGGCCGACGGGGTTCCGGCCGACGGGATTCCGGCCGACGAGCCCTAAGCAGTCGATCCCCCGCGCAGCGCGGCCCCGGCCGAGCGGTCGCCCGTCGTCCGGCCACGGGCTGACCGTGCTCCGGCGGGCAGGTCTTCTCCTGGCGGGGGCGTGCCTGCCGTCGAACCATGGAAGGTGCCGTGCGGCGCCTCCTCGTCCTCGGCCCCGCCCCATCCCCGGACGATGACGCGGCCTGTCGCGCGCTGATCCCGTCCGCTCCCCCACCGGCTGCTGCGCCCCACTGCGCCCCCTGTTCGCATCCATGCCTCGGGAGAGGGTATCCCGGCGCCGTCCGTCGGGAGGCGCGGCCCTGCGTTTCACGCGTTCCGCGCGGTCACGAACTCGCCCACGCGATCCTGGGCGCCCATGGCGTAGCCGGCCAGAAGTGGCACTGGAGTCCAGTGGCTCAGCAGCGGCGGCACGTTGATCCGGGCGGGCACCGGGTCCAGGCGCCCATCGCGGCGCGGGGTCTCGATCTCGTAGGGCCCGGGCAGCGCGCGCAGGGCGATGATGCCGAGCCCTTCGGCGCCGCCGCGTTCTCGGCGGCGACGACCGGGGCTGCGGGCGCGGCTGGTCGGCCCGAGGTGCGATGCACGCCCGGGGCTCACAGCGCGCCGGGCGCCTCCTTCTCGCGGGCGCGGTCGGCGAAGCTGACGCCCATCGCGGCGAGGGTCAGCGCCATGATGATCACCAGCGCGATCGTGAACGCTTCGAGCCAGGCGGTGCCGCCGTCGGTGAGGGAGAAGATGATGCCGGGGATCATCGCGGTGCCGATCGCGGCGCCGAGGCGCTGGCCCAGCTGGAGGATGCCGCCGGCGACGCCGCCGAAGCGGGGGTCCACGGAGTTCAGGGTGAGGGTCTGGTTCGGGGAGATGGTCATGCCCTGGCTCAGGCCCATCAGCATCAGCGGTGCGGCCAGCCACCAGAACGCGACCGCGCCGGACTCCACGAAGCCGGCCAGAAGCGTGGTTCCCAGCAGGCCCAGGAACGCGACGCCGAATCCGGCGATCACCATGCGCCGGCCCAGGGTGAGCACGTAGCGGCCGGCGATCTGGGAGCTGATCGCGGCGGCGATCGAGGAGGGCAGCCCCAGCAGGGATGCCTGGAAGGCGGTGTGGTGGAGGTGCATCTGCAGGAACAGCGGCACGATGATCCACACGCTGGTCGCACCGAGGAAGTACACCGAGACGATGAGGATGCCGTTGCGGAATGCCTTGTTGGCGAAGATCGCGGTGTCGACCATGGGCGAGCTGCCGCGGCTCTTGTAGCGCCGCTCCCAGGTCCACCACAGCCCCAGCACCAGCAGGCCGGCAGGGAAGGACAGCCACACCAGCGCGTTCACGCCACGCTCGAGGAAGGGCAGCATGATCCCGAGGATCGCCAGGCACAGCAGGATCGTGCCGACGGGGTCGAGGTCGGGGCGGCCCTTCCCGCGCGCGCGATCGTCGGGGATGAAGCGGAAGGTGCCGATGATCGCGCCGATGCCGATGGGGACGTTCATCAGGAACATCCAGCGCCAGCCCCAGTTCGGGCCGAGCACCTGGATCAGCAGGCCGCCGATCACGGGGCCGATGGCGGTCGCGACGGCGACGGTGGTGGCCAGCAGCGCGAAGGCCCGGGCGCGGTCCTGGCCGCGGAAGTGCTGCTGGATCAGGGCGACGGTCTGCGGGTTCAGCAGGCCCGAGCCGATGCCCTGGAGGATGCGGGCGAGGTTCAGCATCTCGACGTTCGGGGCCAGGCCCGACATCAGCGAGCCGAGCGTGAAGATCCCGACGCCGATCACGAACATGCGCCGACGCCCGGTCGCGTCCCCTGCGCGCCCGGCGGGGACCAGCAGGATCGCGAAGGAGAGGGCGTAGCCGGAGATCACCCACTGCAGCGAGCCGGTGTCCGCCTCGAGGCCCTCGCCGATCGCGGTGAGGGCGACGTTGATGACGCTCACGGCGATCAGGGCCATGAACAGGGGCGCGAGGAGGACGGCGAGCAGGGGCTTGCGACGCACCGCAGGGGTCGGCGCGCTGTAGTGGGGGATCACCCGGCCACCTTATGCAGTGAGTGCACTTCTGTGGAGGGCGGGGTGACCGGAGGGACACCGCAACGGCCGGGCCTGAGAGGGGACCGGCCGCTGCGGGACGTGCGGGTCAGGAGTGGGAGGGATCCTCGTCGCCCGGCCCGCAGGCGGACTCGTCCGTGCGGGGCTCCGTGGTCTCGTCGGTGCCTGCCGCCCCGAAGCCGGTGCCCGTCGCGGACTGCTGCTCGGGAGCGGCGAACGGGCTCGCGGCGACGTCCTCGGCCGGGATGCGCCGGGCGTCGTCGTTGTAGGGGCCGGGCGGGATGACGTAGGCCGTGCGGTCGCTGAGCAGCGGCGCGCAGGTCTGCAGGGTGCGCACCCCGGGACGGTCCGGGGTGGGCACGCCGGTGAAGCGGCCGAACTGGTCGCCGTATCCCGCGGGACGGACACCGTCGGCGGCGTCGAGCAGTGCGATCGCCTCGCCGGGGCTCGGGTACAGGGAGGACCAGCGGTGCCCGGCCGGCAGCGGCGAGTCGAAGAGGTGCCCCTTGGGGCGGATCCACAGCGCGCCGGGCTTGGAGCGGTCGCGCAGGGCGTGGGCGCGCCAGGTGGTGACCGGGTGGGAAGAGCCCCAGTTGACCCAGTGCACGAAGAAGCTCGGGTCGGTCGCGGCACGGTCGGCGAGCTCGTGGACGTTGACCTCGGTGCCCAGGTACTTCCCACCGGAGAGCAGGCCCATCACGCCGGCGGAGCCCTCGGGCGCGAAGCTGTAGCCGAAATTGTCGGCGGTGTACTCCTGGGAGCGGGACAGGGCCGGGCCCAGCAGCGGGACCAGGGAGAGCAGGTTGGTGAACAGCAGTCGGAAGTAGGAGACGTGGCCGGCGGCGAGGTGGCCCACCTCGTGTCCGATCACGAACTTCAGCGCGTCGCGGTCACGGCCCTGACCGCCGACCTCGAACAGGTCCGAGTGCACCACCACGAAGCGGCGGAACCCGTGACCGGAGGCGAAGGCGTTGATCACGCCGTTGCCCATGGTCACGTAGGCGTCCGGGACGTTGCGCATCCCGAACTGGGCGGCGGCCTCGGCCACCATCCGGTAGCCCTCGGGGAACTGGGTGGGGCTCATCCGCACGGAGGTGGCCCGCATCTGGGCGTACATGATCGCGCGCACCCACCAGATGATCAGGGGCAGCAACGGCAGCAGGAACACCAGCTGGATCACCAGCGGGAGCATCGAGGCGTACTCCCACGCCTTGGAGATCGCGTCCTCGCCCTGCTCGGAGTACAGCCAGATCGTGCCGCCGATCGCGCCGCCCCAGGAGAGGTAGCCGAGCACCGTCGCGGCCACTCCCACCCACAGCAGCGGCAGCTCCCAGGGGTGGCGGATCCGGCGCTGGCCGCGGACGCCGTGGGTGGTGGCGCCGTTGAACAGTGTCGGCTTCTTCGGGGCCGAAGGCGTCGGTGACACCTGCGCGGCGGTGGGCGGATAGGTCATGGGGTACTCCTCGAGCGGTTCTGCTCACGGGGAAGGGTCGGTCGACCCGTGTGGGCCATGGTCCGACGGTAGACCCGCGAGCCTCGCTGCGCATCACCGATCGTGCTGGTCAGACCCGATCATGGACGCAGGGAGGAGGGAACGGCGACGTTCGTCGCAGTGGGGCCGTCCGCGCGGCCGACGGGGGTCGAGCGCATGGAGGATCGCGTCTCCACCGCGCGGCACTCAGCGGAACAGCCGCCCGAGCAGAGCGCGCTTCGCCCCGCGATACGGCGGGGTGACCAGCCGGAGGGTGTCGGGGCGCAGCGGCTTCTTCACGACAGGCTTGGCGTGGGTGAACGCCTCGAGGCTCGCGCGGCCGTGGTACTTCCCCATGCCGGACTCCCCCACGCCGCCGAAGGGCATGGTCTGGGAGCCGAGGTGGGCGAGCGTGTGGCCGAGAGCGAGGGAGCCCGAGGAGGTCTCGGCCGTGAACCGTTCCTCGATCTCGGGGCGGGGACTGAACACGTAGGCGGTCAGAGGCTTCTCGCCCCCGTTGATGCGGGCGATTGCCTCGTCGGGCCCGTCCACGGCGAGCAGCGGGAGCACGGGGCCGAAGATCTCCTCCTCCATCACCGGATCGTCCCAGTCCACGCCGTCGAGGATCGTCGGCGGGAGGTAGCGATTGGCCCGATCGGCTGCGGAGGTGCCACCGAGCACAGCCTTGCCGTCGTCGATCAGGGCAAGCACGCGGTCGAAGTGCTTCTGGTTCACCATGCGGCCGTAGTCGCGGCTGCGTCGGGGGTCGCGCCCGTACATCGCGGCGACGGCGTCCTTCAGATGGGGCACGAGGGCGTCGAGGGTGGAGCGCTCGGCCATGAGGTAGTCGGGGGCGACGCAGGTCTGCCCGGCATTGGTGAACTTCCCCCACACGATGCGGCGGGCGGTGGTGGCGAGGTCGGTACCCGCATCGACGAACACCGGCGACTTCCCGCCGAGCTCGAGCACGGTGGGGGTGAGGTGCTCTGCGGCGGCGCGGGCGACGATCCGGCCGACGATTCCGTTGCCGGTGTAGAAGATCAGGTCGAAGCGCTGTTCGAGCAGGAGCGTGGTCTCCTCGACGGCGCCTTCGACGACTCTCACCCAGGCCGGGTCGAGGTGGGCGCGGACGAGGTGCGCGAGCGCGGCGGAGGTGGCGGGGGCGACCTCGCTGGGCTTCAGCAGTGCGGTGTTGCCGCCGGCGATCGCGCCGATCAGCGGTGCGAGCGCAAGGTTCACGGGGTAGTTCCACGGGGAGATGATCAGCGTGGTCCCGAGAGGCTCACGACGGATCTGCCCGCTGGAGGGCGCGAGCAGCAGCCCTGGGCCGAAGCGCTCCGGTCGCAGCCAGGCACGGAGGTTCTTCCGCAGGTGCGCGATCTCCTGGGTGACGACGCCCAGCTCGGTGATCAGTGATTCGGTGCGGGACTTGCCGAGGTCCAGCTCGAGGGCCTTCAGCAGCCGGGGGCGTTCGGCGCGGAGGCCGCGGGCGAGGGCGTCGAGCTGGGCGATCCGCGCTGCGAGCGGCCGGGTGGTGCCGGCGTCGAAGGAGTCCCGCAGCGCGGCGACGTCGGCGAGGATCTCGCCTCGTCGGACGGCGTCGAGGGCGGTGGAGGCCTGCTGAGCGTCAGTCGACATGGCTCCAGGGTAGGGCCGACGGGTCGCGATGCGCCGTGGGCGAACGACCTGTCCGTCCCCGTTCCGTCGGTGGTCGATGCCGGACAATGGAGGGGACGCCGTCCCGAAGGCCGGGCCGACGCGAGGAGGCTCCCCGAATGGCTGTGCTGCTGTCGGCACCGATCCTGCTGTCGATCACCCTGCTGATCTCCGGGCTCGCGAAGCTCGGTGCGCGCGAGGGGACCCAGGACGCGATGCGCTCGCTGCGCCTCCCGCTGCCGACGATGCACGCCTCGGTCGCCTCGGTGCTGCCGGTGACGGAGATCGTGCTCGCGCTCGCGATCTGGATCCCGGCCCCGCCGCTGCAGGTGCTGCTGACGGGGCTCGTGGCGGCTCTGATGCTCACCTATCTGATGATCATCGCGCGGGCGCTGACCTTCGAGGAGCAGGTGCACTGCTCCTGCTTCGGCACCCTCGCCTCCCCCACCGTCTCCCGCACCACGCTGGTGCGGAACGTGCTCCTGAGCCTCCTCGGCGTGCTGGCCGTCGCCGCCGCCGGGAGCGGCGCGATGACCACTCTCCTGGTGCAGGCGCCGATGGGGCTGATCGGTCTCGGGCTCGCGCTGCTGATCGCGATCGCGCTGACGGCCGCCACGATCGGCGGCAGCGTCGCCGAGACCGATGCCGACGCCTCGACCGCTCCCACCACTACCCCGGCCGATGCGGACGAGGACGAGCTGCTGGACTACGAGCGCTCCCCGATCCCGGCGGCGGTGCTGCAGCAACCCGACGGCCGCCTGATCACCCTCACCCAGCTCACCGCGCAGCGGGCGGCGCTGCTGGTGTTCGTCACCGAGGGCTGCGGGCCGTGCGAGCGGGTGCTGGACCACGCCGAGGAGTGGATCGGCGAGCTGGAGCAGACGCTGCAGGTGCGGTTCGTGTTCTCCCGCCCGCTGGACCAGCTGCGCGAGCGGACGACGGACCGCGTCACCGACCACGCCCTGCACGACCTGCAGTTCACCGCCCGCACCGCGCTCGGCAGCGCGAGCGCGCCGAGTGCAGTGCTGCTGGGGGCCGACGGCCAGCTCGCCGGCGGCCCCGTCAACGGCGGCAGCGCGGTGATCGAGTTCGTGCAGGAGATCCGGGAGCAGCTCGCGGAGGCGGGCGTCGGCGGCGAGCCGGACGCGACCGAGTGAGCGGAGAGGCTCCCGCGGAGCAGTCCGGCGGTTCTCGCCTGTCGCGTCGAGTGGACGACGGGGGACGCTTCGCTCCGGGCGCACCAGCTGGCGCCTTCCGAGGGAGGCGCTCTCAGGCGGACAGGTGCGACGGCGGACCGTCACGCCCCTGATATTGACATGCCTTCGGCGAATAGAAAGGAGGGCGGTCACGATTCTTCACCTCCGACACCTTTCCGTGACCTTACCGCCCAGTAAGTTTTCCGCGCTTCCACTTTTATCTGGGCATTTCCGACAAGTCGCCTGTGGCGTCTAGTCTGTGCGCATGACCTCTCCCGCCCCCGCGCACCGCCCTGAGCCGCCGCCACTCTCGATCCTGTTCGTGTGCACCGGCAACGTCTGCCGCTCCCCCTTTGCCGAACATCTGCTGCGCGATCGACTGCCTGGCAGCCGCGTCGTGAGCAGGGGCATTTTCGCACTCGAGGGCAGTGCGATGGAGTCGCAGATGGCGGGCGAGCTCTCGGCGCGCGGGGTCGACCCGCAGGGCTTCCGCGCCCGTCAGGTATCCGCCGCGGACCTCGGGGCGGATCTGATCCTGACGATGTCGCGCCGGCAGCGCGCCTACCTCCTGGATGAATTCCCTGCCGCAGCTAGGCGCATCAGACATATAGGACATGTTCCAGAGCTCGCTCGGATGGCGTCGGAGAATCCGGATTCTTCGCTGAAGGAAATCATCTCCGCGTGGACGCGCCGCGCGATTCCCGCGGGCCTCGACGTCCCCGATCCCTACGGCAAGGACGCGGCGCAGGCGGCACGGACGGCCGCATTGCTGACCGAGCGGGTGGAGCAGCTGGTGCCGGTGCTGCGCCGGGGCATCCTAGCCCGCTGATCAGCTCTGGCGGGCCCAGCCGTGGTCCACGAGATCCGCGACCGCGCCGCGGACCAGGGCCGCGCTCTCGGGGTGCTCCCCGATCTCCTCGACCACCATTTGCTTGAGCTGATCGACGGTGAGGGGGCCCGCGTCGGCGAGCAGGTCCCAGACCAGTCCCGCGAGGCCCGGCAGGTGGATCGCGCCGTGCTCGCCGAGCACGAACAGCCCGGACTCGACGGCGAGCGCCTGGCGGAACGGAGCGGCGGCGATCGTGCCGGGCGCCGGCGCCGTGTCCTCGCCGGCGGCAGCATCGCTGGGCGACGGCTCGATCTCGACCGTCTCGACGTGCTCGGGCGGCGGCAGGCGGCGCAGCAGCTCCTCGAGCTCGGCGGCTTCCCGGTAGCGCACCTCCAGAGCGCCGCCCACGGAGTCCAGCAGGGCGGCGAGCGCGGCGAGGCCGCCGGGCACCTCCCACAGGGAGGAGGTCTGCGGCACGATCCGGGTCAGTGCCTCGGACAGCGGCACCCGCGTCACCGAGGACCCCTCCCCCACCTCGCCCTCGTCCTGGATCCGCTCGAGCAGCAGCACCATCGCCGGAGCCGGGGCGGCCACCTCATCGGCGGCGCGCAGGCCCAGGCCCGGCAAGGCGAGATCCCGCTTCGCGCCGAGCTCCGGGTCGTGCTTGGAGACGGGCTTGGGATACGGGGTGAGCGCGAAGCTGCCGGGTGTGATGATCGTCAGCTCGTCGGTGAGATAGGCGCCGTCCCGTCCCAGCAGGGAGGAGGCGGTGGACTTCCCCGCCCCGGACGCGCCGACGAGCACGAGGGTGCCGAGCTCGGGGTGGGCGACGGCGCCGGCGTGGAGCAGCAGGCGGGTGCCGATCAGTCGGCGGATCACCTCGCGGGTGAGGTGGCCGGAGATGGTGTAGCTCGCCTCGGGCCGCGCCGACAGCGGGACGGTCCCGGCGGGGAGGTCGCCGCCGGCGAGCGCGTAGTCGAGGCGGATCTGCGGCGTCGCACCGTCGTCGTCGGCCGCGCGCAGGTGGGACCACAGGGTGTCGATCTCCTCGGCCACGGTCTCCAGGCCGGGCCCGAAGGTGAGCAGCACGCGGTGGCCGGCGACCTCGAGCCGGGTCGCGGCGACGGTGGTGGGCGCGGCGTTCACGCGGCGTCCTCCTCGATCGTCTCGAGGATCCCGCCCGTATCGAGCTCGGCGAGGAAGTCGGTGATGATCTGCTCGGCATCCTCGGGCACGTCCTCGACCTCCTGCCGCAGCCGGTCGGCGAGCTCGGCGGGGCTCGCGGCGCGGTCCGGCGTCTCGGCGAGAAGCTCGAGCACGAGGGCGCCCACGCCCTGGATGCGAGTGATCGGGCCGTGGGGCAGCGCCCCGACCCACAGGTCCTCCCCGTCCCAGTCGCTGACCAGGGGGCGCAGCCGGTAGCGGGTCACGGGACGCTCGCCTGGACGAAGCGGCCGGAGCCGCCGGCGTGGAGCTGACCGGCGGCGGCGGGCACGAACAGGGCCTTGCCGGCGGGGAGCACGTGGCGGCCCAGGTCGCTCTGGAGCAGCACCTCCCCCTCGAGGCCGAGGAGGGTGCGGGGTCCGCCGCCGGGGACGCGGTGGCGGGTGCGGAAGGTGCCGGGCGGGTCGGTGAGCGTGGTCAGCGACAGCTCGAAGTCGTCGACGGGGGCGTAGTAGGCGACCGACGTCGCGTTCTGCCGCTCCGGCGCGACGCGCAGCGGCGGGGCGGCCTGCACGCTCACGCACTGCAGCATCTCGTCGGCGTCGACCTTCTTGGGGGTCAGCCCGGCGCGCAGCACGTTGTCGCTGGCGGCCATGATCTCCAGGCCCACGCCGTGCAGGTAGGCGTGCAGGGTCCCGGCGGGCACGAACATCGCCTCGCCGGGGCGGAGGGTGACGGGGTTCAGCAGCAGCGCGGCGACCACGCCGGGATCGCCCGGGTGGTGCTCGGCCAGCAGCGCGACGGTCTTGTCGATGCGCGGGGAGGGCGAGCGGCCGGAGTCGGCACGAGCCCGGCAGGCCTCGACGACCTGCTGGACCGCCTCGGGGTCGGGGCGCATCGCGGAGGAGACCAGGGTGCGGAACGCGGCGCGCATGCCGTGGGCGGTGGGACTGCGGGTGAGGAGGGTGTGGAGCCGATCGGTGAGGTCGGTGCCCAGCCCCTCCAGGAGCGCGGCGGCGCGGCGCGGGGTGCGGAATCCGCACAGCGCGGTGAACCGGGTCAGCGCGATCAGCATCTCGGGCTTGTGGTTGTCGTCGCGGTAGTTGCGCAGCGGCGACTCGAGCGGGAGCCCGGCCGCGGTCTCCGCGGCGAAGGACTCCTGGGCGTGCTCGCGGTCGGGGTGGACCTGCAGGGACAGCGGCTTCTCCGGCGCGATGACCTTCAGCAAGTAGGGCAGTCGGGCGCCGAAGGCGCGCTCCACGCCGTCGCCGAGCATGCGGCGCGGGTCCGCGGCGATCGCGGCGTCGAGGCCGGCGCCGGCGTCCTGCCCGGTGGCGAGGGTGGAGGGCGCCAGCGGATGCGCCCCGTACCAGGCCTCGGCCCAGGGGGCGCCGTCGGCGGGGTGGCCCAGGAACTCGGGGATCGCGGTGGTCGATCCCCAGTCGTAGTGCTGGATGCGGCTATCGAGCTCCCACACGTCCGCTCCCCCTCCCCTTCTCGTCCCTGCGTCCTTCTGCGCTCATGACGAGCATCCTTCCGCCCGCGGGCGCTGCTGCCGGTCCCGCGGCCAGGGGCCGGCGGCTCCTACACTTGCCCCCATGACATCCCTCGTGCAGGTGCCGGTCCCGGTGCGTCTGCGCATGGCCCATGGCTGCCTCGACCATATTGCCCGAGGTGCGGGTGTGAGGATCCTGCATCTCAAGGGCGAGGCGCTGCATCCGCTGCTGGCCGAGGGCCGCGCCGGCTCCTCGGACTGCGACGTGCTGGTGGACCCGGCGCAGGTCGCGCCGCTGGTGGCCGCGCTCGAGGCCGACGGGTGGGAGCAGGTGACCACCTTCGAGCACGGCAGCGTGTTCGCGCATGCGGCGACGTTCCACCACCGCGTGTGGGGCACGGCCGATCTGCACCGCGCCTTCCCGGGTCTGGACCGGGATGCGGCGGCGAGCTTCGAGCAGCTGTGGGCGCGCCGGGAGAGCGTGGATCTCGGCGGCGCTGCGTGCGCGGTCCCGGATCTCACCGCGCAGAGGCTGGTGCTGCTGGTGCACGCCGCCCGCGATGCGAGCGGCCGCTCCCGTCACGACGTGCGCGTGGCCTGGACCGAGGTGGACGAGGCGGAGAGGGCGCGGATCGAGGACCTCGCCGCTGAGCTCGGCGCGGAGGTGCCGCTCGCGCTCGCGACCGGTCGCCCGGAGACCGTGGAGGGCCTGCCCGGGGCGCGGGTGTGGCAGGCGGTGCACGACGGCGCCGCCCCGCGGGAGGTGTGGCGGGCACGGCTGCGGGACGCCGAGGGACCGCTGGAGACGGCGCGGCTGCTGGTCGAGGCGCTGCAGGTCAATCGCGATCATCTGGGCCTCCGCCTGGGCCATGCCCCGTCTCGGCGCGAGGTGCGCCGGGAGTGGTGGGCGCGCTGGGGGCGCTTCCTGCGCCGCTGAGCCCCGGCCGACGGGCCGACGCGTCGGCCGGGCGCTCCGTGCGGCGGTTCCGTGAGCGACTCCCGGCGAGCCGTCGCACGAGCAGCCCGAGGCCGACGCCGAGCGCGGCCCCGGCGGTGTTGGCGAGGATGTCGACCAGGTCCTGCTCCCGCGTGCCGATCTCGCCCTGGTAGAGCTCGACCGCGATCGAGAGTCCCGCGCCGGCCGCCACCCACCACCAGGTGGGCACCAGCACGGCGAGCGCCGCGAAGAACGGCACGAACAGCGCCACGTTCGCGAGCGCCGCGAACATCTCCGGGGTGACCTGCTCACGCAGGCCGACGGCACCGGTGAAGGCGTACCAGATCCGCACGTTCAGACGGTTCACGGCCCAGCCGTCCGAGGTGAGCAGCAGGGCGCCCGCCGCGAGCGGGTAGAGCAGCAGCACGAGCGCAGCGAGGAGGCGGAGGGGGCGGGGCAGGGCAGGGCCGGTGCGCTGCGCGGCCCCCGCCTCCGGTGCGGGCCGGGCCATCGTCAGTAGGCGCCCGAGGAGGCGAGCACGGCCTTGACCGTGCGGATGAGGATCTGGAGGTCCTGGGTGAAGGACCAGTTGTCGACGTAGTAGGTGTCCAGCCGCACCGTGTCCTCCCAGGAGAGGTCGCTGCGGCCGGAGACCTGCCACAGCCCGGTGATGCCGGGGCGCACGTGCAGGCGCCGGCGGGCGTCGTCGTCGTAGCGCTCCACCTCGCCGGGCAGGGCGGGGCGGGGGCCGACGAGGCTCATGTCACCGCGCAGCACGTTCCACAGCTGCGGCAGCTCGTCGAGGGAGAAGCGGCGCAGGAAGTGTCCGGGGGCGGTGATGCGTGGGTCGTCCTGCATCTTGAACATGACCGTGTTGCCGCGATCCTGGACGGCGCGCTCGACCATCTCGGCCTTCACGGCCTCGGCGTCGGTGACCATCGTGCGGAACTTCAGTAACTCGAAGTGCTTTCCGTCGCGGCCCACGCGCTGCTGGCGGAAGATCACCGGCCCTCCGTCGTGGGCGCGGATGCGCAGCGCGATGACGGTCAGCAGCGGGGCGATCACGACGAGGACGAGCGCGGCGACGACCACGTCGAACAGACGCTTGGTCCAGCGCAGGGCCTGGCGGGCGCGGGGCAGGTCCATGTGCACCAGCGGCAGGCCCGCGACGGGGCGCATCGTGACGCGGTCCGCGGAGATCTCGGTGAGGGCGGGCACCACGATCACGCCGATCCTCTCGTGCTCGAGCTTCCAGGCGGTCCGGCGGAACTCCTCGGCGCTCGAGGTGGACCCGGCGGTGAACAGGAGCATGTCCGGGGCGGCAGACTCCGCGATCGCCAGCAGGTCACGCTCCGCGCCGAGCACGGGGATGCCGAGCCGGGAGGAGTCGGCGATGCCACCCGGGGTCACGGCTCCCACCACGTCGTAGCCGAGCCACCGCTCCCGGTGCAGGGTCGCGGCGATCCCGTCGACGTGGCCGAGGGAGCCCACGGCGATCACCGACTGCCGGAAGACCCCCCGCAGGCGGGCCGTGGCGAGGCCGCGCCGCAGCAGCAGCCGGTTCAGCAGCAGCAGCGGCGGGCCCGCCACGAAGAACGCGAGGAAGAAGGCGCGGGAGAGCTCGAGATCCAGCAGGTAGACGAACGCTCCGATGGCCCCGAAGGCGGCACCGGATGCGTGGAGGACGTTGCGGTAGAGCTGCGGGCCGGAGGTGAGCTGTCGGCGGTCGTACCCGCCGAGCATCACGATCGCGGCCAACCAGCCCAGCGCCATGATCAGGGAGGCGCTGGCGACGTTCTCGCGAAGATCGCCGGCCGGAGGCAGGACGACCTGGCGGACGGCGAACGCGATGCCCACCGCGAGGGCGAGCGCGAGCACGTCCGCGACGATCATCGCCGGCAGGGTCAGCAGGCGCAGCTGCGCGACCGGCGTGCGCAGGGGCCGCGTCGCGGCTCGACGGCGTGCCGCAGCGGTCCGCTCGGCATCCAGCTCAGTCATGGTCCCCACTCCCAGGTCCCCGGGAACAGCGTTCAACAGCCCCTCCACGGCTCATCGTCGACCACGGCCACCGTCTCACACCCCTGCGCCGTACCGTGCGGTCCAACGCCCAGCCGCCCCGAGTGCCCGCGGGAGATACCGGGCGAAGCGACGCTTGCTTGCGACTTTAATGGTGGGTGGCGACAGACGAGCACAGTTGTGCAGAAATTGTGATCAGAGCCGCTGAGCTCACCCGGGCGGCCACGCACCTGAGAGCGAGAGGTAGGTCCGCTGCGTGAGGGCGCGAGAGAGCTGGACCGGCTGCCGCGTGGTGCTCGGCGTGAGCGTGCCGGTGATGTCGGCGGCGATCTGGAAGCCCAGCAGGCCGGGCTTGGACAGTCCGAAGGTGTGCGGCGAGATGATCTGCGAATACGGCTTCGCGGTGCCAGCGGTGACCGCCTGGTTCGTGGTGAACGTGTAGCTCATCGTGACCACGACCTGCCCCTTGCTGTTGGTGGTGACGGTCGGCGGATAGAAGGTGGTGGATCCCTTCGCGGACAGGGGCGAGACGCAGATCGGGCTCCCGGTGATGCTGCCCGTGTAGGTGAAAGGCTTCGCCGCGTCACCCGGACTGATGGTCGTGTACGAAGGACCGACGGCGATCTGCCCGGCGACGGATGTGTTCGTGCCGGGCGCGTAGATCGCGGTGACCGTGGAGGTGAGAGCTGCGCCCGAGGCGAGAGTCGTGGATCCGCGGTAGTTCGCGGTCTGCCCTGTCCCCGAGGTCGAGGTGGGGCGGGAGAACCAGAACCCGGTGGTGGAGGGGTAGACGCCCGTGGTCTGCAAGTTCCCTGTCGGGGTGAAGCTGCCCTCGCCGTTGACGGCGTTCATGGCATTCCAGGTGGTCGCGGTCGTCCCTCGCCCGTCCACCCAGTTCAGGTCGGACTCCGCCCACGTGGTGCCGTTGCGGAACGATTCCTCAGGGGTGTCGGCCGCGGTCTGGACACCGCCTTCATTGCCTCCGAAATACCCGACGCGTCCGACGGTGTCCGCCGACGCCGAGGCGGAGACGAAGATCCCCAGATCCATCTCGTACTGCGCAGGCGGCTGACTCGCCGCGACCGCGGGCGCGGCGACGGTCGCGAGTGCGACGGGTGCCGCCCACGCGGCACCGCGCACGACGGCGCGACGGGTCGGCCTGGCCTCCTGCTGTGGCGTGGTCATGTGTCTTCCCCCGGCCTCTCGATGCCCCTGAGCACTGTGCGAGCGGCGTGACCGATCCGCTGCGTCGGCGCGTTCAACAAGGCTTCCGGGGACCATGTTCAGCGGTCCCAGCCCAGGTGCAGGACCGCCTCCTCGAACGCCGCCTCGACACTGCGCGGCGAAACTCGAAGTTGGCATAGGGGCGCGATAGCCGGTGCGCTCGAGCCCCTGTGACTGCGCTGGTCCTGACGCCGCACTGCCGATGCCACGCGCCGGTCCCGCGCGACGTCGCCGCTGAAGCGCGGCGGCTCCCCCGAGGGGCAACTGAAGACTTTCCTCGGTTCTGATCGGTGGGTGGCGTCACATCCGCGACCGTCCGCCGGCGAGCAACCCGGACTCGAGGCGAGGTCGCGACCTGGGAGGCCAACAAGGAGCGACGATACTTTCGGCCATGGCCGCTGAGTTGCCGCTATCGTTCGACTCGTCGCCCGTGCACCGAGCGCGGGCCCCGGATGAGGAGCAAGGAGGGGACGTGGCCGGTCCATCGGTCAGCGTGATCATCCCGTGCTTCCAGGCGCACGCGACCATCGCGCTCCAGCTGGCGTCGCTCTCGGATCAGATCGATGCGCCGCCGTTCGAGGTGATCCTCGTGGACAACGACCCTGCGCAACGACTCGATGAGGCCGTTGCGGACTTCCTGCACTCCACCGCTTTCGAGCTGAAGGTCGTCCGAGCACACGAGCACCAGGGCTCCTCCTATGCGCGGAACGTGGGGATCTCCCATGCTCGCGCCGAGTCACTGCAGTTCTGCGATGCGGACGACGTCGTCTCACGGACCTGGGTGAGGAATGGATATTTATCGTCCCAGCACACTGAGATCTGGACCGGTGAGTCGATCCTGCTGGCCGAGGCGCCCTTCTCAGACGGCCTCGAGACGGTCCGCCGAGAGTTCGACGTTCCTTCCCCGGAGTGGAGCGCACCAGCGGACAAGCAGACCGGCCCGTTCCCCGTCCTGATGGCGGGAAACTTCGGAGGGGCACGGTCGACGGTTCTCGAGCTAGGCGGCTTCGATCAGGGCTTCGCCCACTACGGCGACGACAACGATCTCGCCTTCCGCTCCCGGCGCGCCGGCCATCGAGTCCCAGTCGCGGAGTCAGCCCGCATCGCGTATCGGGGGAAGTGGTCCGCGAAGCAGCGCATGCGCCGCGGGTTCCACGACGCGCGGGCCCGACGGCGACTGCTGATCGTCCACGGAGTGTCCTCGCAGTCGCCCGTCCCGCCGTGGCCGGCCGACATAGCACGCTGCCTGGCGGCCACGGCTCTGATGCCGTTCCGTCGCTCCGCCTCGCCGTTCGATATCGCCATGCGATGGTCCTATGCACTCGGGAACGCGAGCGGCGCGCTCCGTTTCGGATGGCCGCGCACAGCGCCCCCGTCCACGCCGGGGCTCGGACTCACCGCACCATCGGCCCGACACAACAATCCTTCGGAAGGGACGATGTCCGCATGAGGCTGCCGCTCGCAGGGGCCGTGAGGCGCGCGCTCTTCCGCGCCGCGGGGTCCTCCGTGGTGCCGATTCGACACCGGGCCCGGCTCCTAGCTCGACTAGGGCTCGCCGGTATCGACGACGTCGCCCTCGGCCACGGAGTCACTTTCTGCAATCCAGGGGCGATCCAAATCGGATCGGGGAGCTTCATCAACAACCAGGCCTACTTCGATGCCGGCCCGATCAGACTCGGAACCAACGTCACCGTGGGCCCCCGAGCACTGTTCGTGACGGGCAATCACGGGATCGGCACGTCGACGCGACGGGCAGCAGATGGCGCCCACCGCGGGGTCACGGTCGGCGACGGAGCATGGATCGGCGCCGGGGCGATCATCCTCCCGGGCATCACGATCGGCGCCGGATGCATCATCGGCGCAGGAGCCGTGGTGACCAACGACTGCCTCCCCGACAGCGTCTACGCAGGCGTTCCCGCTCGGAAGCTACGTGACCTGGGGCCGGATGAACAGGTCGAGGAGGTGGGCTGACGTGAGCGTGCCCTCTCCGCGCCTCAGCGTCATCATTCCCGCGCACAACGCCGCGGGTGTGCTCGACGAGCAGCTCGAGGCTCTGCGCGTCCAACAAGGTGCCGACCCATTCGAGGTCCTGGTCTGCGACAACAACAGCAGAGACGGTACGGGCGCCTTCGCTGCCGCACACGCGGGCACCCTGGATCTCCGCGTGGTCGACGCCGCCGGTCCGTCGAGCGCCAGTCACGCCCGGAATCGGGGCGCCGAGGTCGCACGCGGAACGGTCCTGCTGTTCTGCGATGCGGATGACCTTGTCGATACGCATTGGGTGCGCGAGCTCTCGGCACCGCTCCTGTCCGGAGCTGATGTCATCGCCGCCGGCGCCCTGCATCACGAGCGGTTCAACGACACGGATGTCCTCGCGGCGTACGGCATCGCTCCGGATCCCGATCCAGCCTCCACGCCGGAATCCAAGGCCCCAGCGGGGTACGCCGGCTATCTTCCCACCGCCCCAGGCGGGAACTTCGCCATCCGGCGCGACCGCTATCTCGCACTCGGCGGCATGGACCCTTCCTATCCCGGCGGAGCAGAGGAGACGGACTTCGCGTGGCGCGCGCAGCTGACAGGAACAGCGGTGGTCACGCGCCCCCGAGCTGTCGTGCACTACCGCCTCAAGCGCACCCCGAGGGCACTCTTCCGCCAGCAGCGCATCCAGCACTACGCACGGATCCTCCTGTGGACTCGCTATCGCACGAGCGATATGACAGGGCCGAGCCTCAAGTACTCGCTCATCCAGATCGCACGCCAGGTCCCGAATCTGCTGCGGCGACAGAGCCGAGCAGACCGTCTGCGCACGGCCCAGATCCTCGGCGGCAACGTGGGAGCTCTGCAGGGCATTCTCGCTTTCCGAATCCTGCGCCATGACCCCGCACCGCAGTCCATCACCGCGAAGACGACGGAGGTGTCTGCCTGATGACTCTCGACATCCTCTACATCCGAGCGGGCGGGAACGGCTGGGGGCCGATCGACCAGCTCGCCGCTCTCACCGCGCGGCTCCTCGAGGGCAACCTGGTCACCCTGCAGGATCAGGGCGAGGTCTCGATCGCCCGCAAGCTCCTCGGCCAGCTCCCGAGGCACAGATCGGACCGCCGAGCGCTCCTCGTCCTGGCCTCGAACCCTGCACACCTCGCCTACGCCGCACGGCTTCGCCATTGGCTGCCTGGGTATCGCACGACCGCTGCCTGGGTCATCGACTCTTTCTGGAGCGATCGCATCTCGCGTATGGCCCGGGGGCGTGGCCACTTCGACCACATCTTCATCACCGACCGCGACCTGCAGGACGAATGGGCGTCCGCGACGGAGACCAAGATCCACTGGGCGCCGTGGGGCACGGACACGCTCGTGATCGATGAGCTGCCGGCCGAACGTCCCGTGGACCTGCTCCGCATCGGGCGACAGCCGGCCGCCTGGGACGATGACCGTCGCACCGCGGAAGCCGCTGCGGCCGTGGGGCTGACGTTCGAGGGACGGCCCGCCATGGATCCGGATCCTGCGGTGAACCAGCAGAACGTCCGCTCGGCCCTGCTGCGCTCCAAGTTCGTGCTCGCCTTCTCCAATCTCGCGAGCCCCGCCGACTACACCCATCCGACCAGGGACTACGTCACCGGGCGATGGACCGATGCGCTCGGCGCGGGCGTGATCGTCGCGGGAGTCGCGCCGAGGGCCGCTGATCGGACGCTTGGTCCTGCGAGCACGATCGAGATCGATCCCTCAGACCTCTCCCACGGAATCGCGCAGATCCGTGAGGCCGTCGTTCGCTGGTCCCCATCGATTCCTGCGCAGACTCACGCTCGTGCGCGTGCGACGCTGGACTGGCGGTGGCGGATCCATGAGATCGCCCTCGCGCTCGACCTCGCCCCATCCACGCAGTTCCAGAACGAGCTCGCCCTTCTCGATGCAGGAGGGACGATCCGATGATCCGGTCGGCGGCGGAGAGCACGGCACGAAGCCTGCTGAACACCGTGCGCGAGCGTCCCGGAGCACGCACCGTCCAGGGGTCCTCGGACGCTATCCGAGGAGGCAACAACCTCTACCTCTGGCAGTGGGCTCATATTGAACAGCGCGCCGGACGGCGTGCTGCCGTGCTGCGCTCCGCCACGATGCCCGACTGGGTCGAGGAGTTCCCGCTCCTCCGGGACCTCACGATCGACCAGAAGGACGTCTCGCTCCTCGATCGCCGCCGGTTCGCGACCCGCTTCTTCTTCGACCACGATTTCGATCGCGCGCAGAACAGGGACTTCTGCCTGGCGCTCGTGGACAGCAGCGACTCCTTCCGTGACCGACGGTCACGGATCCGAGCTCAGATCACTCGAGAGACTCTTGTCGTAAACGTGCGCCGTGGCGACTACTACGAGGTGCCCGAGTTCTTCGCACGATTCGGCCTGGACGTCCACAGCCACGTCGCCGGTGCAGTCGAGCTCGTGCGACAGGCCGGTCGCCCCGTCGACGACGTCCTGGTCGTCTCCGACGACGTCGACTGGTGCCGTCGGGAGCTCACGCCTGTGCTCGGCGGCTTCCGGACGCTCGAGGGCAGGTCCTCACCGTTCGACGACCTCGCCTCCCTGTCCTCAGCCACCACACTGATACTCGCGAACTCGACGTTCTCCTACTGGGGTAGCCATCTGGCCTCCTCGTTCGACGGCGAACATCTCGCGATCGCGCCGTCCCACCACGAGATCGCACCCGGCGGCAACCTCATCGCCCCGATGTTCGACCCCTCCTGGCCCCGCACCGAGTACTCACCGCTCCGAGGAGCAACTGGATGAGCGCGCTGCCGTCATTCGATCCACTGGCGACCGCGCGAGCCGTCAAGCACCGCCTCTTCGTCGCTCGCCGGAGCGCGGCTGCAGCCTCTGACGCCGTCGCCTTTAGAGTTCGCCGTCGTGATGCACTTCGACGTGCCGCGGAGGGGATCACGCTTCCCCCACTGCCGACTGCAGGCCGGGGCGAGATCTGGGGCATCGCCATGGTCCGGAACGAGGCTGACGTCCTGGAGGACACGCTCGCGCAGATGGCTTCACAGGGAGTGGATCGCGTGCTGTGTGTGGACAACGGGTCGACCGACGCCACACGAGATGTGCTCGCTTCCGCCGCGCGAGACCTCCCAGTGATCGTCGGCGATGACTCCTGGACTGCGTTCGAGCAGTCCGCGAAGATGACTGTCCTTGCCGACGCCGCACGGCGAGCGGGCGCCACCTGGGTGCTGCCCTTCGACGCCGACGAGCGCTGGATGGGAAAGGACGGCTCCATCGCCGACGTGCTGCGCGGCACCGCAGCGCCCATCGTCGTCGCCGAACTTGTGAACGCCTTTCCCGACCCGGCTCAGGACGGGGCGTGGCGACTGGATCCATTTGCCCACCACGACCCGAAGATCGCCTTCCGCCCGATGCGTGGAACCGTGATCGGCATGGGGAACCATCGTGTGATGCGCCCCGGGGACATCGTCCCTGGACTCGGCATCGTCCATCTCCCCTGGCGCAGCTTCGAGCAGTTCCGGGCCAAGGTGGAGCACGGCTCACGGGTACTTGCGGCGGCAGAGTTGAACTCGGATGCGGGCTGGCACTGGCGCCGTCTCGGATCGATGGACGAGAGCGGCCTGCGCACCGCTTGGCGCCGGATGCTCTCTGGCGAGAAGATCCCCGAGAACGCCTGGCAGCCCAGCGCGGTGACAGTGCCGTTTTCTCTCGCCGGGACACTTCGGTGGCAGGGAGTAGAGGCAGCGCGTGAAGCGGCCTTGCAAGCAGACAATCCCCCGCGCGGCGAAAGTGGAAACTGGCCATGAACTCCCGATCACTTGGTCACCGCATCGCCGGCCGTCTCAGCCACTATCGCGCACGCTGGCGGCAGACCTCACGTCGGATAGCATTCGCTACCGAACGCGCCCTGCACAGGCGGGAGAGCTACAGCTACGATGCAGAACGCCACAAGCTCTACCTGGACCCCGGGGGCACGCTCTACGTACCTCGAGCCTCGACCTTCGGCGTGGACCATCTCCTGCACCCCTCAGCTGCTAAACACGAGCATTCACCGGCAGACGTGCCTGCACAGATCTTCGTGGCCTGGACCGGTGACAATCCGATGTCGGAGAATCGCACCCGTGCACTCACCCAGCTCCGAGAGATAGCCGACGGGATTCCAGTACACCTGGTGACACCGCGCACGATCGGCGATTACGTGCTGTCAGGGTATCCGCTGCACCGGGCGTACGAGCACCTCAGCCTTGTGCACCGTTCCGACTACCTGCGCGCCTACCTCCTACGACATCATGGAGGAATCTATATGGACCTCAAGCCGGTCACCGGACGGCCGCAGGACCTGCTCCTGCGTCTCACGTCCGA
Source organism: Brachybacterium sp. HMSC06H03 (assembly GCF_001807385.1). Taxonomy (NCBI): domain Bacteria; kingdom Bacillati; phylum Actinomycetota; class Actinomycetes; order Micrococcales; family Dermabacteraceae; genus Brachybacterium; species Brachybacterium sp. HMSC06H03. The sequence goes on from NZ_KV788806.1 coordinate 37,678, forward strand.
CAACTCACTCTGGGCAGTCGGTGCCCAGGAGATCGGACCCGACAATCTGGCGAGCAATCCCTTCGGACCACTCGGAAGAGATGAACGTGTCCACTTCGACCGCATCCTCCAGCAAGCGTTGCTCGCATGCAGGCCTGGCACTCCATTGGTGGTGGAGTGGTTTCGAGAGGTCGAGCGTCGCCTGGACTACTTCACTGACCTTCTCGAGGAATATCCCGCTAAGACCCCTCGGGGGATCGAGGAGAACTATCCGGTCCCCTGGTACGCCCTTCTCGCAGAGGTCCTCGCCCCTCTGTGCCTCAAGCACGCCACCCACATCGAGACGCTGCCCAGCATTACGTTCGACCTCTCGTCTGAGTACTACTGACCCCCAGCGGAATCATCCTTGTTCGGCGCAGAGAGGTCACCGAGCTGGACGAGGTGAGCGAAGCCGGCATTGTTCTGCCTGAGCTCATCGAACGTTCCCATCCCGGAGATCAAGCCGTCTTCCATGTAGACGACGGTGTCCACATTTTTCACCGTCGAGAGCCGGTGCGCGACGACGATGACCGTCATGTCGCCGTGCAGCGCGTTGACAGTCTCGGTGACCCTGCGCTCGGTCTCGTTGTCGAGAGCAGAAGTTGCTTCATCGAGCACGAGAAGCTGCGGGGAACGGTAGAGGGCGCGCGCGATGCCCAGTCTCTGCCGCTGGCCCCCGGAGAGTCGACTCCCCCAGTCGCCGACGTCACCATCCAGGCCACCGGGGAGCGCCTCGACGACGTCCTCCAGCTGCGCCATCTTAACGGCTTGCCGCAGGCGCTGCTCGTCGGCTTCCTCGACCGGCACATCGAAGAGGATGTTCTTCCGCACGGTGTCCTCGGCGATGAAGACGTCCTGGGCGACGACACCGCAGATGCGCTGCCAGCTGTCGATTCCCTCGGCAATGTCTTTGCCGTCGACCCTCACGCTCCCGCTTGTCGGGCTCAGCAGGCCGAGCACCAGGTCCACGAGAGTCGTCTTCCCTGCCCCGGACGAACCGACGACGGCGACGGAGCTTCCCGCAGGGATGTCGAGGTCGATGCCCCGCAGTACTTCGTGCTCGGCTCCGGGGTAGCGGTAACGCACGTCTTCGATCCGAAGCGATTTCGAGAGCGTCATCGGGATGCGATCCCCTGATGCAGGCGTTCCCGCGCGCTCTGTGGCATCGCGAAGCTCTTCTTCGACCAGGAGGACGGACGCCCGCCCAATGCGGAATCCATTCACAGCGCCTACCAGAGAGGAGATGTTCGGTAGGAGCCGGAACCCGGCCGCGACGAAAAGTGCAAGTGATCCCACGGCCCGGTTCTCAGCCCCGGAGAGGAAGCTGACCGCGAGGAGGACTCCGACCCCGAGGATGAACAGGATCTCGAGGAGATACTTGGTGATCGAGCTGAAGAAGTTCCCTTCACGTGCAGCTCGCTCGTTCAGCAGGAGACCTTTCTTGAATCGTCCGATGAAGAAGTGCGCGGACCTGCGAACCTTGACCTCCTTGAAGCCCTGCAACCCCTGGAGGCCTGCGATCGTTGCGACCTTCGAGCCCTCCATGATGTCGTCGCCGACCTGCGCGATCCTCGGGCGGACGACTCGAAGATAGGCAAGAGCAGCGATGCCGAAGTAGATCAGGGCGAGCATCGCCTGCACTGGGGTGGTCACCAGCAGGGCGACCAGGATCGCGGTGACGGTGAGCCCGGACGAGACGATCGTGATCGTGGAGCTCACGGTATTGAACACCTGCCCGACCGCCGCGTTCATGGTGCGGATGGCCTCACCGATGTTGCGGCGACGGAACTCCGCCATTGGTTCATGAAGAAACCCCTGGAAGAGCCTGGTGGACATCTCGACCCGTTTGTCCATCACGAACCCCGACTGCCACCAGACGAAAGCCATCGCCAGGACGTCCTTCAGGATGAAGAGCCCCACCACGACGCCGACGAGGACCATGCCGAACGTTCCCCGTCCAGGCTGGCCCAGCAGATTCCACACCATTCCGGTCGCCCCGTCATCGAGCGGTGCCCCGGTGGCGATCTGGACCAGCGGGAGCACGGTCACGATCGCGACGGTCTCCAGGAGGGCCAGGGCGCCCGAAAGTGCCGCGGCGATCACGAGCCGCCACCGTGTCGGTCGGTCGAGCAGCCGCAGCAGGAGGCGAAGCGTCCCGGTCGTCCGCTTATCCCGCGGCTCGGGTGTTTCCGGGCCCAGCTGAACTGTCACGGGGTAGTGCTCCTTCTGAGGTCATCGATGATCGTGCGCAGCTCGGCGTGGAAGCGCTCTTCGGAGAACTGCTCCGCTCTCGCGCGGATTGCCTGGGGGTCCGGGGTGACACCCCGGGAGTGATTTTCGATGGCACGACGAATCGTGCTGGCCTTCGGAGTGTCGAAGAACGCCCCGTTCATGCACTCTTGCACCGTATCGAGGTACCCGCCCGCACGCAGCGCGATCGTCGGGACCCCATGCGCTCCTGCCTCGAGCGGCGTCAATCCGAAGTCCTCGTGGCTCGCGGCGATCAGCGCCGCAGCGTGGCCGTACGCCCACCGCATCTGTGCGTCGGAGAGCCCCTCGACCAGGCGCACGTTCTCCGGCGCCATGTCCAGCAGGCGCCGCTTCTCAGGCCCTCGACCGATCACGAGCAGGCGTCGCTCCGGCATCCCGGCGAACGCCTCGATCACAGCATCGACGTGCTTGTACGGCTGGAGCCGCGAGACAACGAGGTAGTGGCCTCCTTCGGTCCCGTCTTCCCCGGCCCATCCTGCGAGCTCACCGATCGGCTCCTGCCCGCCTTCGGCGACGGTGGGGCTGAACGGAGGGAACAGCGTAGGGGCGTCGATCCCGTAGACACGGCGGATCCGTTCACGCACGACGGACGAGTTCGCAAGGTACTGGTCCGCCGTCTGCACAACGCGCTGATCCCAGCGGGTAAGGAACGGGGTGAGCACCTTGAGCGCCAACCGCTTCAGATCGAGTGGGCCTGCCTCGCCGAGGTAGTCGTCGGGCAGATAGAGCCAGCGAGCGGGCGAGTGGCAGTACACGATCTTCTTCCCCTTTGTCGGGAAGGCGTGCGCCCAGCCGGAGGACGAGGCGATCACGACGTCCGCGTCGATACCCATTCGCGACGAGGCCGAGGCGAGGAGAGGCAAGGCGATCCGCGGGTCCCGCCGGAACGCGCCGACGCGGTTCAGACCGCTTGTGCGGATCAGCATCTCCCGGAACTCCGGGTAGGTCTGCTCGGGCTCGTAGAACAGCGTGTGGATCTCCGCCTCGGGGAACGCCTTGGCGAGTGAGAGCACCACTCGCTCGGCTCCCCCACGCTGCGTCAGGTAATCGTGAGCGATCGCGATACTCGGTGCCATCAGAACTTCTCCTTCGCCGTGTGTGGGCTCCGGTAGCCGCCGAGTGCAGCAGATTCGACGCTGAGGGCCACGAGCTTGCGTCCCAAACCGCGCGGGAGGAACCGCAGCATGAAGTCCACACCACTCCCGAGACGCGCAGGATTCAGCGGGATTCGGGAGAGCCCGCGGACCAGCGCGTTCCACAGGCTCCACCCAGGGACCGCGTTCGGGAGTCCTGCCTGCGGGTGCTTCCGCTCGAACAGTCGGCGAGCAGCGCCCGAGTGCGATGCGCGTCGGGCCCGAACAGCGGTAGTCACGGCTGCGACCCGATGTGGAGTCTCGAGCTCCTGAGCGAGGCGGACCTCGAAGCCAGCCTCGTGGATGCGATAGCCGTAGTCCACGTCCTCCCATCCGTACAGGCGGTACTCGGGGTCGTACGGCCCGATTGCTTCCCAAACTTCCCGGGTAATCGAACAGTTCCCTGCCCAGTAGCGCCACACCGTCGCCGGTGCGGAGCTGTAGGCATCGCGCCGGAACCTCTGGTCAGCGTCCTTGCCGTACACCTCGGCGTAAGAGGTGGCTGAATACTCGTTGAGGTAAAGACCGATCACGCCGCCCGGACCATCCCGGTGCGCAGACACGTGCGCCGCGACGTAGTCGACGGCCGGCACAAGATCGTCGTCGCAGCGGATCATTACATCCCCGCGGGCCACCTCGAATCCCGCGTTCAGCGCGGCGACCCGCCCGCGGTTCTCCGGGAAGACGATGCTGCGCACGTCGAGCCTCGACTCGTTCTCGAGCAGCGCCACCGAGCCGTCGTCGACGCCGTCCACGACGACGATGACCTCGAAGGACGGCGTGCCGTCCTGCTGGGCTGCCAGGCTGTCCAGCAGCCGCGGCAGCCTATCCACTCCTCGGTACGTCGGGACGATGACGGTTGCGCCGATCTCTCGCATCTGCGTCACCGTGCGCCGCCCTTTCCCGCTCTCGCTCGTGAGTAGTCTCGCCAGCGGACGACTAGCGGTTTCAGATACGGCTTGGCCCGACCTATCGCTTCCTGACGCAACGCCCTCACTGACCGCTCCGTCCCACTCATGGGGGACCTGACAGTGACGCTGTACTTGTCCAGAAGTTCCTCGGGTACGAGTTCATGCCCTACGTGGAATCGTTCGGCAAACCTTGCGATGCCGAGAGGTTTGTCCCGATGCCCACAGAAGTGCATGACTGCAGCGTCGCCCAAAGAGCTTTCATAGTAATGGCCCCGCGAATTCAGCTCGCGGTGACCGACGACCGTCGTGTCCAAGATAAGGCCGGTCTCCTGCAGCACCCACCACATTTGGTCCTGATCACCGCCGGTGAAGATGCCATCCCGCGTGTCATCCCACCAGGCCCTCACAACGCCGAGGTCCGCGTTCCACATGCGGTCCAGCAGCTGCTCGCCTCGGCTGTCGTTCTTCAGGAGGATGACTCCGGTGTTGATGCGTGACCAGAACCCGTTGGGCTCCTTCGGCCCTTCCGCGATGACGAGGAACTTGTCCTCGGACTCGGCAGCATCGACCAGCTCGCCGATCGTGTTCCGGGTGAAGTCGGTGAAGAACGCATCATCATCGATCCATGCGATCCAGTCATATCTGGGGAGGATCCTGCGGAGGATCGTCGTCTTGTAGAAGAACTTGTTCGTCACCCCCTCGCCGAGACCGATCTCCAGGCGGTAGTCCAGCCCATGCTCCTGGGCGTAGATCTGGTGGTTCACATAGGAGCGGAGCCGAACCTCATCGCCTCCTGAGACCAGGCAGACTCTCTGATCACGCATTTCGTCCTCCCCCTGCAGTCGGTACGTCGAACCGTCCTCCCATCGACCCGAGCAGCTCGGCAACTCTGCGGGATCCTGCCCGCGGGGAGTAGCACGTCTCCCAGCGTGCGCGGCTGTTCTCGAGAGTTCGCCCGGATGTGCTCAGAGAAGCGAGTGCCTCGCGGATGATGTCGGTGAGGTCTGCAGCGTTACCGCGTCGAGCAACCCACGGGAAGTGCTCACCCGCCACTTCTGGAAGTGCGCCTGCATCCGAGATCACGAACGGCGCCCCTCGCGCCATCGCCTCGGCAGCGACGAGCCCGAAGGGCTCCTCCCAGACGGAGGGGAACACTGCCAGGTCCACCTGGTCGAAGAACTCTTCCCGGCGCACCCAGCCCAGATGATCCACGCTCCCCGCAAGGGGCTCGAGAGCGCCCTGGATCTCCCGATCATCTGCCGAGTCCCCGAACCTGTTCTCCCCGGCGAGGACCAGGCGCACCTCGCGCTCCGACCGAGCGATCACCTCGACCATCGCACGAGCGAGCACGTGCACGCCCTTGTCCTTGGTGAGCCGGCCGAGGAATCCCACGCGGAGCGGCCCGTCCGGACGAGGTTCGCGGGGCTGGAAGGTGATGCCCTCCGTCCAGTTCTCGAGCACGCGAGTGTCGGGGATCCGGGAGGCCATGAAGCGAGAGGGGACCAGGACCGTCGTGGCACCGAGTCGGCCGATCCGCGCCGCCAGAGCGTTGAGCCCGGTGGGAAAGATGTGGAGGTGCGCGATGCGCGGGCCCATTCCCGTCGTCGCGACCGTCGGCACCAAACCGTTGCACCACAGCGGCACTGCACGGTTCCTCACTCGCCAGGTGGCGAGTGCGGCCACGTAGCCGGGGCGATTCGATGCCTTAAGCGACACCACGTCGAAGCCACGAGACCGTGCCTCCTCGAGCACCTCACCCGGTGTCGTGGGCGCCAGGACCGTCACGTCGATGTGCATCGAGCGCAGTGCGGCTGCGATGTTGAGCAGCATGACCTCACCGCCGCCTATGTCGCCATTGTTCGTGGCGATCGCGATCCTCGGAGTGCTCACCGAGTCTCCGCCTCAGGTGAAGTGTTCACTTCCGCCACATATCTGTCTCGTGCACGCGCATGTGCATACAGCGCGATGGCGATGACGAGGGCCCACTGGAGGGTGAACAGCACCTCGCCGAGACGCCAGGCGCAGATCAGCGTGGTCACGGTCGCTGCCTGGGCGACGATCTGCTGACGGCTCAGCTCGCGAGTGAACGGGCGCAGGGCGAACACCGCGGTCACTCCGAGAACGATGAGCAGCCACGGCCACCCGCCCTCGACCAGTGCCGTCGAGTACGAGTTGTGGAACAGCCAGACCTTGCCCGGGTCATCGTCGAACACCACGTAGGCCTCGCCGAGTCCCGAGCCGAAGAAGCCGGCGTCGTGCACCTTGACCTCGGAGGCCGCGTCGATCCGACTGCGCAGCAGATCCGATCCCTCTCGATCCGAGAAGACCCCGATCTGGGAGTAATCTTCGGCGACCTGGGACACGCCGATCACGATCACGATCCCCAGTAGCCACCGTCCGAGGACCGACAGCTTCGACGCCAGGACGATCCATCCCACCCCCGCCGCGAGAGCGGCGATCGACGTGCGAGAGCCGGTCTCCCAGACGAGGACTCCGATGAGGAGGACCAGCAGCACCCTCGCCCAGCGACGCTCCACCACAGCGAGCATCAGCACCCCGAAGACGGCATAGGCCATGCCCGCCACGTTCTTGTCCTCGAAGAAGCCCGAGAGGTACCCCCCGTAGTTGTCCGGCGCGAACCCGCCGTAGAACGCGAAGGCGTTGAACAGCATCCCCACGCCGAGACCTGCCAGACCGGAACGGAAGTCGATGCGGCCCGAGGCGAGGACCATGAGCAGCACCGCCGTCAGAGCCAGTCTGATCAACCGTCGCTTCCAATCGAACGCGAACTCGGAGGGATCCGCGAACATCGAGATCAGCCCGATGTAGAACAAGCCGATCACCAGCAGCGGGACGACCAGCTGAAGTCGGCCCAGCGCGACCTGCGGCCGACGGGTGATCGCGAGCAGGATGATCCCGACCATCACCACCTGGTTGAACGGCAGCGGCAGGCCGAACATCGATCCCTCGAAGATCAGACCGAAGAACAGTACGAGTTCCGGGATGCGCAGCTTCCCGATCGCATCGCGCACACCCTCGGTCTCAGAGCGCAGACGGGGGCCGATCGCGGTGGCGGTGCGATCGATCGTCACCTCGGACGAAGAGGTGCGGGCGCTCATGCTGCGATCTCCCGGTACACGTCCGCGATCGCCGCGGTCATCCCCGCGACGGTGAGCCCGGGCTCCGCAGGCCCGGGCCGCTCCGCGAGGTCGTTCCCCTGCTCGATGATCCTCTCGGCGACGAACTCCGGCGAGCGCGCCTCCTCGGCCGTGACCAGGCACCGCTCGGGCACGATCTCGCCGTTGCCGCCCACGTCGGTCGTGACCGCGCCGAGGCCGTGGGCCACGGCGTCCAGCAGCGTGTAGGAGAGGTTCTCCCAGGCGGAGAGCTGGACGACCACGTCGTGGGCGCGAAGTGCCTCGCTCGCGTCCGCGTGGCCGGGGAAGTCGATCCGGTCCTCGAGGTGGAGGGAGTCGGCGAGGGTGCGCAGGGCGCCCTCCTCCGGGCCGCGGCCGGCGATCGTGAGTCGGGCCTCGGGGTGCTCGCGGGCGACAAGGTCGAAGGCCTGCATCAGCTGGTCGATGTTCTTCTCCAGGGCGAGGCGTGCGAGGGACAGCACGCGCAGGCCCGCGCGGGGCTGCGGGGCGGGCTGGGGGGCGTCGACGCCGTTGCGGATCACGGTGAGCTTCTGCCCGCTCCCCCACTGCGCCGCGACCTGCGCGGCGGTGGAGTCGCTGACGGCGATCACCCGGTCGGTGCGCAGCAGGCGGGCGCGATGCGCACCGGCCTTCACCCAGGCCTGCAGGTCGCCGGACTGGTAGTAGCCGCGCACCCCGGAGATCCCGTGCTCGGTCGAGACCAGGCGGATCCGTTCACCGCGGCCGGAGCGCAGCCCGGCTACGGCTGCGACACCGGCGAGGTCCGCGAAGGCGAGGTGGGTGTGCAGCAGGTCGGGGCGCAGGCGCTGCAGGGTGCGGCGGATCGTGCGCACCGCGGCGGCGGTGCCGTCGGCCGGGGAGACCGGCCCGGTCACCACGGGCGTGCCCTGAGCGCGCAGTGCCTCGGCGAGCGGCCCCTCGGGGCACAGCACCACCACCCGCCAGCCGGGGATCCCGGCACGGGCGGCGTCGAGCACGTGGCGGGCCACGCCACCGAGGTCGGGGACGGGGACGCACCAGAGTGCGAGCCCCTCCCCGACGAGCCCGTCGTTCAGAACCATTCCTGCAGCCGATCCAGGGCCACGAAGAAGCCCTCTCCGGTGTTGACGTGCCCCATCCAGATCTCTGGGATGAACGGCGCGTCCGGGGCGAGGCGGTCCATGCGCTCGGCGAGGTCCTTGAAGTCGACCTCGCCCTCGCCCACCTGCACGCCCTCGCCGTCCACGCCCACGGAGTCCACGATGTGCAGGTGCTCGGTGTACGGGCCCATCGCGTCGATGTACTCGCTGAAGGGGCGCTGGTAGAAGTTCGCGGCGAGCTTCGAGTGGGACACGTCGAAGGTGAGGCGGCGACCGTACGTCTCGCAGAACCACACCGTGTCCTCGGGCTCCATGAACAGGTTGTGGTGCTGCTGGCCGCCCATCAGCCACGGGAAGGGCGGGAGGGTCTGCGCGGTCAGGCGCACCCCCGCCTCGTCCACCCGCTCCAGGCCCTGCTGCACCCGCTCGTACAGCGGGTAGCGCTCCTCGGGGCGCAGGTGGCGGTCCGGCAGGAAGCCGCCCATCGTCACGATCACGACCGGGTCCTGCTCGCAGGTGAAGTGCTCGCGCAGGTCGCGGGTCAGGTCCACCACGCGCTGCACCTCGTGGATCGACCGCTCCCAGATCGCCTCGTCCGGGGAGGCGAGGTCGATCAGGAAGTCGCCCGGGTACAGGTCCGGGGCGTGCACGGTGAAGAACTGCTCGAGCTTCTCCCCCGGGGCGAAGAACTCGGAGAGGTCGAGGTCCATGTCCTTCGCGCTCTGGTGGAACTCGAGGAAGTCCGGCTCGGAGACCTCCAGCAGGGCGCGGAAGTCGTGGAAGCGCACCGGCAGTCCCCAGGGGCGGCGGAAGCTAAAGCCGCTGCGCTGCCGGGGCCGACCGGCGAGGTCACCGGGGTAGAAGAAGTCCCCGGCGTGCACGTCGCGGTGCAGAGTCGTGCCCAGCAGCGCCTCGCGCTGATTGGGCTGCAGGCCGCGGCCGGGGCTCTTGACGTCCACGTCCGCGGCGGTGACCACGTCACCGGAGCGCAGGTCGCGGGCGGCGACCAGCGACTTGGCGAGGTTCACGCGGTTCATCAGCTCGCCGGTGGAGAGCTCGCGCGGGCCGTCGGTGCCCAGCGCCTCCTCGACGTCGCGGATCTGGCGGACCATCTGCCCCAGCTCGTCGGGCAGCAGGGAGACCTTGTGGTCGTTGCCCTCGAGGGTCTTGTCCACGGTGACGTGCTTCTCGATGATGTGCGCGCCGCGGGCCACGGCCGCGACCGGGACGTGCCAGCCCCGCTCGTGCCCGGAGTAACCCACCAGGCCGTCGCCCAGCTCCGCGAGACGGTCCATGTACCGCAGGTTCACGTCCTTGTAGGGCGCGGGATAGGTGGACTGGGTCTGCAGCAGCGCGAACGGCGCGCCCTGGCCGCGCAGCACCTCGACGGCGCCGGTGATCTCCTGCTCGGTGCTCATCCCGGTCGAGACGATCATCGGCGCGCCGAAGCCGGCGACATGCGCGAGCAGGTCGTGGTTGGTGAGGTCCGCGGAGGCGATCTTGAATCCGGGCACGCCGTAGCGATGCAGGGCGTCGGCCGAAGGCAGGTCCCAGGGCGTGCAGATCACGTCGACCTCGCGCGCGGCGCAGTGGTCGAACACGCGGTACATGTCCTCCACGGACAGGGAGTACTTGGCCAGCAGGTTCATCGTGTACTGCGGGCCGAGGTCCTCGCCGGCGCTCGCGGCGCCGCCGGAGCGGTACAGCGCCGCCATGTCGCGCAGCTGGAACTTCACCACGTCCACGTCGGCCGCCACGCAGTGGTCCACGAGGGTCTTGGCGAGCTCGACGTCGCCCTGGTGGTTGTTGCCGATCTCGCCGATGATCAGCGCGGGGTGGTCCTCGCCCACGGTGCGGCGGCCGATGGTGAGGGTGCGCGTGCCGGGGGTGGCGACGGCGACGAGGCGACCGCGCTCGTCGAGCACGGGGATGCGGTCCACGCCGTCGCGGAACAGCGGGACGATGTCGGCGACCGGGGTGCCCTCGGGGACCGAGACGAAGCGCGGGTTCGCGGCGTCGACCGCGGGGGCGGCGAGGTCGGGGGCGGTGTGCTCCACGAGCCAGCGGCGGATGTCGCCGTCGCTGAGGGTGCCGCGCACCGTGCCGTGCTCGTCCAGAACGAAGGCGACCCGCGACTTGTTCGCGCTGATGCGCCGCAGCGCCTCGAGCACGGTCGCGGTGACGTCGACCGTGTAGGGGGCGGTGGTGCGGTCCAGGATCACGAGGTCCTCCATCCGAGTCGGGCGAGCATGCTCTCGGCGGCGGCGACGTCGGTGAGGGTGTCGATGTCCACGCCCTCCACCTCGTCCAGCACGAACAGGTCCGTGCGTCCGCCGATGCGGTTGCTCTTGGTGCGGTAGATGTGCGGCGCCGTCACGTAGAGGCTGCCGTTCTCGAAGTAGTGCATCTGCTGCGCGGTGAGCTCCTGGCGGCGGGGCCGGGCGTCCACGTCGTAGGCGGCGCGGGCGCTCTGCCCGGGCGCCTCCGGCAGGCGCCAGAAGAACGGCGACTCCGGCACCACGCCCACGAGGGCATCGACGCCCTTCTCGCGGAACATGGCGAGCGCCCGGCGGATCGTGTCCGCACGGCGCACGGGCGAGGTGGCCTGCAGCAGCACCACGGCGTCCAGCGCCGTGCCCTCGGCCTCGACCACGTCCATGGCGTGCAGGACCGTCGGCTCGGTGGGGGCGTCGTCGGTCGCGAGCTCGGCGGGGCGCTGGATCACGCGGGCGCCGTGCGCGGCGGCGACCTCCGCGATCTCGGCGTCCTCCGTGGAGACGGCGACGATCACGTCATCGCCTTCCTGCGCCTCGAGCGCCTGCGCGATCGTCCAGGCGATCAGCGGCCGCCCGCCCACGCTCAGCAGGTTCTTGCGCGGGATGCCCTTGGAGCCGCCCCGCGCGGGGATCACGACCAGTGCCGTCATCCGGCGCCCTCGAGGATCTGGGCGATGAGGCGGGAGGGCTCGTCGGCCCCGGTGGGGAGTGCGGGGGTGGGCTCCCCGCCCCAGCGGCGCATGTCGTAGCGGTCCCAGAACTCGCGCACCCAGGCGGGCACCTTCTCGCCGGCGACCCAGGAGGGGATCCCGCGGGCGGCGGCCTCGAGCACGCCGGTGGAGAAGATCCCGACCACCGGGGCGCCCACCTCGTGCAGCGGGATCGAGGTGTCCTGGAACTCGACGCCGCGGCGCATCATCAGCTTGTGCGCGGCGCGGGAGAGGACGTCCGTCTCGGAGGGGTGCGGGCGGTACAGCGCGCCCTCGGCGCGGCAGAAGGACATCGCGATCCCGGCGGTGAGGCGGCGCGGCAGCTCGGCGCCGTGCATCTGGCCGAGGAACACGGGCTTCTGCCCGGTCACGTCGACCTCGCCCTCGCTCTCCTTGCCGGCCTGCCACAGCAGCTGGGAGCCGACGGTGCGCACCTCCACGTCGTCGCGGCCGGAGCGGTAGAACTCCGCGTCGGCGTCGCTCCAGGCCAGCAGGGTGGTGCGGGGCGGCAGCGGCGGGGCGTACGGGGTCAGGGCCCCGTGCTGGACCACGGCGGAGGCGGTGTCGGTGGCGAGCGCCCACTCGTGGGCGGCGCGGCCCGCGGCGAGGTGCTGGCCGAGGGTGAGCACGGCGCCGATCCCGCGCCTGTCCAGCACGACGGCGAGGCGGCGGCGCTGCTCGTCCTCGGTGGTGGCGGGTTCGATCCGCTGATGGGTCCACTCGTCGCCGGCGAGCTCGGGCAGGTCAAGGCCGGCGGGGCTGAGCACGTCCACGCCGATGCGCAGGTAGGGCAGGGAGGTCAGCAGGCTCGCGCGGGAGGTCGGGGAGGCGGAGTCCAGGCCGATCAGCAGGCGGGTGTCACCCTCTCCCTCTCGGGAGTGGAGGACCAGGCCGGGCAGCTGCTGGGTGCCGCGACGCGAGCGCACCGCGCTCGTGACGGCGTGCTTGACCTGGCGGGCTCGGTTCCGCGTGTTCTGCCATTCCTGCCAGCGCTCCAGGGAGCTGGGGTGGATCAGTCCTGCCACAGCGAATCGACCTCCTCGAGGCGATGATCGAAGGTGTGCTCGGCGAGGGTGCGGCGCCTGCCGGCTTCTCGCATCCTCTCCCCCCAGGCCCGGTCCTGCAGGGCGCGCCGCGCGAGATCGAGGAGCTCCTCGCGATCGTGCCACACGGCGACCTCGGTGCCGACCTCGTAGAACTGGTCCACGTCGTCGCGGTCCACGAGCTGCACGCCGCCCATGCCGGGGATCTCGAAGGTGCGCATCGCGTGCCCGTTCTGCAGGCCGTGGATCGCGACGGCCGCCGCGCCCTCGGCGTGGATCTGGTAGGCGCGCTCGAGCGGCACCTCGCGGGAGGCGGCGATCGGGGGACGTGACCAGGAGAAGGTGCGGGCGCGGTCGAACGGGTGGCGGGAGAAGTCCCGGCCCCAGGCGTGCACGGGCAGGTCGTGCTCGGCGAGGTGGGTGAGCAGCTCCTTGCGGTTGGCGTAGCCGGAGCCGATGAACACGATCTCGTCGGTGCGGCGGCTGGTGGGCTCGCTGCGGTGCGGGTCGAAGGCGTTGGGCACGAAGTGCGCATCGACCCCACGGGCGCGGAGCATGTCCGTCTCGGAGCGGGCGTAGTCCACCACGGGGCCGACCTGGCGCAGGAACTCGTCGGTGTAGTCGTGGCGGTGGAGGTCGTCGTAGAGCCACAGGATCCGCGGGGTGTCCCCGAGCGCGTCCCAGAACCGCTGATCCAGCCCGTCGCCCTTGATGACGACGACGCGGTGCGGCTGCACCTCCCGCATCCGCGCGATCACGCGGTCGGTGAGGCGGGCGCGCTCGGCGGTGCGGCGGTCGCCGGGCAGGTGGAGGCGGTCGGGCAGCTCGACGGTCGCCTTCAGCCGCAGCTTGTCGCCCACGGTGTCGTAGGCGTCGTAGCGGGCGGTGTGGACATCGTAGCCGCGGCGGGCGAGGGCGTCGCCGATGCTGCGCCAGTAGCCGTGGAAGGCCGGGGAGATCAGCAGGAGCCGCTCCGGGGTGGAGGGGGCAGGGCTCATCGCGGGAGGGTCCTTCCGGCGCGGTGGATCAGGTCGAGCTCTTCGCGGGCCACGGCCAGCGGGGCCACGTCCCGTCCGGCGGCGCGGCGAGCGCTGTTCCACAGCAGGTTCGCGGCGGTGGCCAGCGTCATCGCGCCGCGCAGCAGGTGCACGTTGCCGTGCTTGCGGGCGTAGCGCATGCGGGCGCCGACGAGCCAGCGGCGCCGGCGGGCCTCGCCGCCGGAGGAGCCGCCGCCCACGTGGCGCACCTCGAGGTCCGCATCGAGCAGGGCGGGGATCCCCGCGCGGCGCAGGCGCAGCTGGAGGTCCACCTCCTCGGTGTACATGAAGTACCCCTCGTCGACGCCGCCGGCCTCACGCACCTCCGCGAGCGGCAGCAGCAGCACCGCCCCGGAGACCCAGTCCACCGGCACCATCCCGCTGCCGCGCTCGGCGTCGAGGTCGTGGCCGACGGCGCGGTGCAGCACGTCGCGGTGGCGCTGCGAGGCGAGCGGCACCAGCCACTCCACCACCTGGTGGGAGATCGTGGGGAAGTACCGCGCGGCGTAGCTGGAGCCGCCGTCCTCGCCGACGTTCCGGCAGCCCACCACGGCGGGCATCCAGGGCAGGGCGTGCGCGAGCAGGTCCTCGCAGAAGCCGGGCGGGATCTGCAGGTCGGAGTTCAGCACCAGCGCGTGCTCGATCGCGGGCCCGCCCGCGGCGTCGGCCGCATCGACGACCGGTGCGGCGAGCGCGTCCAGTCCGGTGTTCACGGCGGCGCCGAACCCGCCGTTGACGGGCCGGCGCACCAGCTCCACCCCGGCCGGCAGCTCACCGGCGGGGACGGGGACGGGGCTCGCGTCGTCGACCAGGACCACGCGGGCGGGGCGCTGCGCGGCGGGCACGGCCTCGCCGCACAGCGACTCGAGCAGCGGCAGCACGGGAGCGAGCGCTCCGTGGACGGGGATGATCGCCCCGAGCCCGCGGAGGCTCATCACCGACCCCAGGTGGAGGCGGCGCGGCGCCCGCGCGGGGAGGTGCGCGCGGCGGCCGCGGAGTCCCCCTCGGGCTCGTGCCCGTCGGGCTCGACGACCGGGCCGGGCTCGGCGGGCGCGGAGGCAGGGCCGGGCTCGGCGGGACCGCCGGCCTGCTCGACGTCGACCTCCTCGGCATCCGGCACCACGGCGGACTCGTCGTAGCCGCCGAGCGCGCCGTAGCCGTACTTGCCGTAGGCGCTGTAGCCGTAGACGGCGTCGCCGTAGGCGAGTCGGTTCAGGCGGCCGGTCGAGGCGCGGTTGAGCACTGCGCCGTAGACGGTGCCGTTCACGGCGCGGATCGCCTCGACCGCCTTCTGCATCGCGGCGGTGCGGGTCTGGCCGGGGACGGCCACGAGGATCGCGCCGTCGGAGTGGCGGGTGAGCAGCTGCGCATCGGTGACCGCGAGCACCGGCGGCGCATCGATGATCACGAAGTACTGCCGCGACAGCTCCTCGATCAGCTCCTGCATGCGGCGCGAGCCGAGCAGCTCGGAGGGGTTCGGCGGGATCTGCCCGGCCGGGAGCAGGGTCAGCAGCGGGACGGTCGTCGGCTCGGCGACGTCCTCGAGGCTCACCGAGGCGGCGAGCAGCTGGGACAGGCCCACCTCGCCGTCCACGGAGAACTGCTGGGCGATCATCGGGCGGCGCAGGTCCGCATCCACCAGCAGCGTGGGCTGGCCGGCGCGGGCCATGACGCGCGCGAGGTTCGCGGCGACGGTGGACTTGCCCTCGCCGGGGGCAGAGGAGGTCACCACGATCGAGCGGGGCGGGTTGTCCACGTCGATGTAGCGCAGATTCGTGCGCAGCTTGCGCAGCGCCTCCCGGCTCGGGAAGGACGTGGGCTCAGGCAGCACACCGTCCTTGCCGCGGGCGAGCTCCTTCGCGTCCGGGAGCGCGCCGAGGGTGGGCAGGCCCACCACGTCGGTGACGTCGTCGGCGGTGCGCAGGCGGCTGTCATTGCGGTCCCGCAGCCAGGCGAGGCCCAGCGCGACCAGCAGCCCGAAGGCGGCGCCGGCGAGCAGGAACTTCTCGCGGTCCGGGGAGACGGGGGCGCCGGGCACGACCGCGTTCTGGTAGTTGGTCAGCTGCACGCCGACGGCGGCGTTCTCGTTCCCGCCGGTCTCGAGCTCGCGGGCCTCGGCGGCGGTCGCCTCGACGGCGGCGTTCGCGATCGCGGAGGCCTCCTCCGCGGTGGGCGCGACGGCCTCGACGGTGATGATCGGGGCGTTGGGGTCCAGGGTGGTCTGCAGGGAACCGGCGACCTCGTCGGGGCTCGCCTCGAGGCCCAGCTCGTCCACGATCCGCTGGCCCACCGCGCGGGTGTTGAACAGCGGCAGGTACG
Source organism: Brachybacterium sp. HMSC06H03 (assembly GCF_001807385.1). Classification (NCBI taxonomy): domain Bacteria; kingdom Bacillati; phylum Actinomycetota; class Actinomycetes; order Micrococcales; family Dermabacteraceae; genus Brachybacterium; species Brachybacterium sp. HMSC06H03. Next base: position 53,633 of record NZ_KV788806.1, read on the forward strand.
ACTGCGCCTTCGAGTACTGGAACTCCATGTTCCCGCTGGCCTGCTGGATCGGGTCGCCGTTCTCGTCGGATTGCGCGCTGGCGGAGACGTAGCCGAGCGCGCTCGCGGAGTAGGTGGTGCTCTGCGTGAAGGAGAGGCCGTAGCCGGTGGCGGCACCGAGCACGAGGCCGGCGACGAGGAGAAGGAGGTTGCGCAGCAGCAGCCTGAGGAAGTCTTCGATCGTCACCGTAACTCTTCTTCTGAGACCGTTCGAGGGGCCTTGTCATACTAGGTGAAACCGGTGCACAACCGCCCGGAATGTCGTCACGACCACGTCACGAACTGACGCTTCGCCGGAGACTGCGCCGATGTTCACCTGCCGGTCGCCGAACCAGCACCGACCGAGCGGCCGGGTTCACCTCATGCCGGGTCAGGCATGCACTGCGGCATCTCGGGATGTCTTCGCGTCGCCGATGCGGATGACCGATCCGTCCGATCTGATCTCTTTGGATGGAATGCCCGACATGCGGCTTATCGTGTTCCAGGTCTCACGGCGAGATGATTTCTCCATGACGGCGCTGCTGATGCTCGCCGCCCTGGTGCTGACGGCGGGCCGAGCGGCGGCCCGAGGGGCAGGCCCGGCCGGCAGCTGCGCCGTCGTCGTCACCGTTCGGTGGAATCCGCGGGGCGGATCGTGCGGCGCCCTCTGGCCTCTCAGAAGCAGGCCTCCAGGGCGGTGATGCGGAGCGTGCCCTCGCCGCCGACCGAGGCAGAAGCGGGCGGGTCCTGCAGCGAGAACGCGGTGACCGCTCCCGTGAGGGTCAGTCGGATGGCCGGCCACGGCCCTCGACCTTCCCCGGCGGCGGCACGGGCTGCGTTCGGCACCGGCTCGCCGATGATCGAGGCGCTCCCGCCGTCGACAGCGACCGTGACCGCATCGCCGCGACCAGTGCCCGTCCCGCCCGGCAGGACGAGGTCGACGCCGTGGATCCGCAGGGCGAGGCGCAGCGCGGGCCGGTCGAGGGCGACCTCGATCCGCCATCCCGGCGACCGCAGGGCGAGGGCGAGCCCGGCCCCTCGGCCTCGAGCAGCGGAGCGCCCTCCGCGGCGACGCTCACCGTCCCCACGTCCTCGCCGAGCGGATCGCGCAGCGATAGTTCATCGGCTCCTGCGGGACTGTGTCCTCCTGGCGGATCGTGTCTGGGCGGTCGCCCTCGACCAGAGTGAGCGCCTGGGCGGAGCAGCTCAGGGCGATGGCCGGTGCGGGCACCGCGGACGGCCGCTCGGCGGCGGTCCAGGCCGCGCCGCGCGCGAGGGCGCGGCGAGGCCGACCCCCGTCGGCCCTGGTCCCGCGGCCCATCGACCACCTCTTCCCAGAGCGCCTCCATGGAGAGGAGCTGTCCCAGCCGGTCCATGACGCGGGTTCCTCCGGTGAGGGCACATGCGGCACCCGGTGCACCGCGCGGGAAAAGAGTAAGCGGTGCGCGAAGCGGTGCTGTCGAAGCACCCGCGTCAGCTGTCCGCGTCCCCGGAGGCGCGGCGAGACTCGAGGAGAACCCGCAGTCCACCGAAGGAAAGTCGGGAGGGCTGTGTCATCCGGCACGACCTGCCGCGCGGACGGACCTCCGCCTCCCTCGACCGGCGCACGATGCCGGCGACCCGGCGTGGAGCAGGCGCCCGCTCCGCTCCGAGCGCGGCGGGAGAGCCGCTGTCACCGCGGCATGTTCCGCAGGTTGCTCGCGGCCATGTCGACCATCCTCCCCACCCCGCCGCCGAGCACGACCTTCGTCGAGGCGGTCGCGAAGCCGCGGATCTGCTGCGCGGTGATCTTCGGGGGCATCGAGAGGGCGTCGGGATCGGTGACCACGTCGATGAGCACCGGGCCGGGGGTCGCGAGCGCGGCGGCGAGCTGCTTCTTCAGCTTCTTCGGCTCTGTGATGCGCACCGCGCCGATGCCCACGCCCTCGGCGATCGCGGCGTAGTCCACGGCCTCGTGGTCGGTGCCGTGGTCGGGCAGGCCCTCGACCAGCATCTCGAGCTTCACCATCCCCAGGCTCGAGTTGTTGAACACCAGGATCTTCGTGTCCAGCTCATGCAGCTTCACGGTCAGCAGCTCGCCCATCAGCATGCCGAGCCCGCCGTCGCCGCTCATCGAGATCACCTGCCGGCCGGGGAACGCCTTCGAGGCGCCGATCGCCTGGGGGAGGGCGTTGGCCATGGTGCCGTGGTGCCAGGAGCCGAACACGCGTCGCTTCCCGTTGGGGGTGATGTAGCGGGCGCCCCAGACGTTGCACATGCCAGTGTCCACGGTGAACACCGCGTCGTCGTCGGCGAGCTCGTCGAGCGTCGCGGCGACGAACTCGGGGTGGATGGGCGTCATCCGCTCGACGTTCTTCGTGTACGCGGCGACCACACCGGAGAGCGCCTTGTGGTGTGCCTTCAGCTGACGGTGCAGGTAGCGGTGCCCCTTGGTGGACGTCAGCAGCGGCAGCACCGCCTGGAGGGTGAGCGCGACGTCGCCGTGCACGGCGAGGTCGAGGCCCACGCGGCGGCCCAGCCGGGACGCGTCGGCGTCGATCTGCACGATCCGCGGCGCCCCCTTGCCGTTCTCGCGCGGCAGGAACTCGCTGTAGGGGAAGTCGGTGCCCAGCAGGATCACGAGATCCGCCTCGTGCATCGCCTCGTAGCAGGCGCCGTAGCCGAGCAGACCGCTCATGCCCACGTCGTAGGGGTTGTCGTACTGCATCCACTCCTTGCCGCCGAAGGCGTGGCCGATCGGCGCCTTGACCCGTTCGGCGAGCGCGAGCACCTCCTCGCGGGCGCCGCGCACCCCGGCGCCGGCGAACAGCATCACGGTGTCCGCCTCGTCGATCAGCTCGGCAAGGCGGCCGACGGGGCCTGCGGCGGGCTGGACCGCGCCGAGCTCGGTGGCGAGATCCCGGGTGAGCGGGGCGTCGACCCCCTGGTCGGCGACGTCGCCGGGCAGCACCAGCACGGAGACGCCGCTCTTCGCGATCGCGGTCTGGATCGCGATGTGCAGCATGGTCGCGCCGTGCGGGCCGGAGTTGACCATCTCGCAGAAGTGGGAGCACTCCTGGAACAGCCGCTCGGGGTGGGTCTCCTGGAAGAAGCCGGTGCCGATCTTCTCCGAGGGGATGTGGGAGGCGATCGCGAGGACCGGCGCGTTGTCGCGGTGCGCGTCGTACAGGCCCTGGATCATATGGGTGTTGCCGGGGCCGCAGGAGCCGGCGCACACGGCGAGCTTCCCGGTCAGTCGGGCCTCGGCTCCCGCGGCGAAGGCGCCGGCCTCCTCGTTGCGCACGTGCACCCACTCGATGCCCTCGGTGGTGCGGACGGCGTCGACCACGGGGTTCAGCGAGTCGCCGACCACCCCGTAGATGCGCTCCACGCCGAGGTCGCGGAGCTGGGTGACGAGAAGCTGGGCGAAGGTGCTGCGAGCCATGAGAGGTCCTCCCGAGATGTGGGTTCCCGGGAGCACGGTCCCGGAACGGAGTGCATGTCCTCGACCCTACTCGCGAGACGCCCCGATGGCAGGGCTGAGCCCCGACCGATCGGCTCGGGAACGGCGCGGCGCGGCAGCGGAGGCGCGGCGCGGCGGGGGCGGGGCCCGCCCCCTCAGACGGAGGGAGTCTCCTCGTCGGCCTGCTCCTCGCCCTCGGCGGGCGTCCCCGGGATGAAGCGCACCGTCTTCACCCGGCGCTCGTCGACCTCGGCGACCTCGAGGGTGCCCCCGTCGATCGCGACCGTGTCCCCGGCCTCGGGGATGCGTCCCAGCTGCGCCATGAGGAAGCCGCCGACCGTCTCGTAGCCGCCGGTGTCCGGCAGGGAGATGTCGGTCGCGGCCTCGAACTCCTGCAGGATCAGGCCGCCCTCGAAGGTGCCGTCGGCCGCGAGGATGCTGTCCAGGCCGCCGGGGGCGGGCCAGGTCTTCGCATCGAACTCGTCGTAGATCTCGCCCACGAGCTCCTCGAGCAGGTCCTCGAGGGTGACGATCCCGTCGGTGCCGCCGTACTCGTCCACGACCACGGCGATCTGGTCGGCGTGGGCGCGCATCCGGTTCAGCGCCGAGAGCACCTGGACTGTGCCGGGGATGTGCTCGATGGGGCGCACCAGCTCCGACATGCGGGTGCGGACCGGGTCCTCGACCAGGAGCATGTCGCGCACGTGCACGAAGCCGAGCACGTCGTCGACGTCGTCGCCGGTGACGGGGTAGCGGGAGAAGCCGGTGTCGCGGATCTCCTGTCGGCTCTCCTCGACGCTCTGGCGCCCGTCGAGGAAGTGGACCTGGTGGCGGGGCTGCATGACCTCGACGACGGTGCGCTCGGAGGCGTCGAACACGTCGGCCAGCACCCGCGACTCCGCCTGGTCCAGCGCGTCGGAGTCGCGGACCATCGCCTTGATCTCCTCGGCGGAGACCGCCTCGCGGTTCGCGCTCGGGTCGCCGCCGAGCAGGCGCACGACGAGGTTGGTGGAGGCCGACAGCAGCCAGATCACCGGGCGCATCAGCTGCCCGAACAGGTGCAGCGGCGGGCCGACGATCCGCGTCATGCCCAGCGCGTTCTGCATGGCCAGGCGCTTGGGGACGAGCTCGCCGAGCACGAGGGAGAGGTAGGCGATGATCAGCGTCATCCCGATCAGCGCGGCGGTCCCGGCGGTGGCCTCCGGCAGGCCCAGCCCCGTCAGCACCGGCACGAGCGAGGGCGCGATCGTGGAGGCGCCGTAGGCGGAGGAGAAGAACCCGGCGACGGTCACGCCGATCTGCACCGCGGAGAGGAACTGGTTGGGGTCGCGGACCATCGTCGCGGTCTTCGCGCCGCGGGGCCCGGACTCCTCGAGCTGGTCGATCTGCGACTCGCGGAGATTCACGATCGCCATCTCGGTGCCCGCGAACACGCCGCCGATCAGCACGAAGAGCAGCACGAGGGCGATGTTCAGGAGGACGGAAGGATCCATGGGGACAAACCTACCGGTGCGCGCCTGGGGCGCGGCTCAGGCAACGGGCCGCGTTGGTCGCGGCAGGGTCGTCCCTCGCGGCACGCACCGGAGGGCGGCGCCGGACTGTTCACAGCAGCGGCAGCAGCTCCTCCCACACGGCGCGGAGGATCTCGGCGCCGGCGCGGCCCTCGAGGTGAGAGGTCACGGTGAGCACGGCCTGCTGCGCGGGCAGGACCAGCAGGAACTGGCCGTAGGCACCGTCGGCCCGCCAGGCCCCGTCGGCCGTGCAGTCCCAGACCCCGAAGCCGTAACGGGCGGCCTCCGGCTCGGGGTCGCCGGTGGCGACCCAGGCGTCCTCGGCGTGGAGGGCGTCGATCCAGTCGGCCGGGACGAGCCGGGCGCCCTCGTGGGCGCCGCGGTCCAGGAGGAGGCGGCCGAGGCGGGCGAGCTGACCGCTCTTCAGGTGCAGACCGGTCGCGCCCCAGGTGTGGCCGTCACGGGTGGTGAACCACTGCGGGTTCAGGATCCCGAGCGGTGCGAACAGGCGGGGCATCAGCCAGTCGCGCAGGGTCTGTCCGGTGCGCTCCTCGATCACGCGGGCGAGCAGGAAGATCGATCCGTTGGAGTACTCGAACCGCTCGCCCGGCGCGGCGGTGAGGTCGGTGGCGAGCATGTGGGCGGTGAGGTCCTCGTGCTCGCGCTCGGCGTCGAGGAAGCCGAGCACCGGGGAGCCGGAGGTCATGGTCAGCAGGTGCCGCAGCCGCACCTCGTCCACGCCCTGCCCGTACCCTCCGGTCGGGGCGGGCAGGTGATCCACGAGCCGGTCCTCGACGCCCAGCAGCCCCTCGGCCTGCGCGATCCCGACGGCGAGGGCGGTGACGGTCTTCGAGACCGAGTAGACGTTCTCGGCGGTGTCCTCGACGAATCGGTGGGAGAGCTCGGGACGGCCCGTGCGGTGCAGGTGCAGGGCCCGCACGCCCAGGCGCTGCTCCAGGATCCGCTGGCGCAGCGGCAGCAGGAGGAGGTGGTCGGCGGGGGTGACGGCCGCGGTGCTCATGGCTCGACCGTAGCCGGTGAGGCCGACGCCTCAGATGTGCACCGGGTCGGGGGCCTCCTGGCCAGCAGGCCGGGTGACGGGCTCGCGCAGGCGCACGCCCTCACGTCGGCCGATCCACACCACGAGCAGACCGGTGAGCAGCAGCAGCGCGATCGCGCCCGTGATCCCGCCGGCGAGCGCCGCCTCGGAGGCGGCCGCGGCGGGGACGGAGAGCGCAGCGGCGGAGGTGCCCGGTGCC
>NZ_KV788807.1:0-7819 GCF_001807385.1 Brachybacterium sp. HMSC06H03
CACCGCCGTGCCGCGGGCCCTCGCCTCGCGCAGCAGCTCCAGCACCTCGCGGCGCCGCCGGGCGTCCAGGCCCACGGTCGGCTCGTCGAGCACGAGCAGGCCGGGGCGCTGGGCGAGGGCCGCGACGATCGCGAGACGGCGCTGCTCGCCGCCGGAGAGGCGGTGGGGGTGGGCGCCGGCGAGCGGGGCGAGGCCCGCCCGCTGAAGGAGCTCGTCCGCGAGGTCCTCGTCCGTGGCCCAGGGGGAGGCGAGGACCTCCTCCCGCACGGTCGTCGCGACGAAGGAGTGCTCGGGGTCCTGGGGGACGAGGGCGATCCGGGAGGGCTCGGGGCGGGACACGGCGCCCGCGCCCGGCTCCGTCGCGCCGACGAGGACGCGCAGGAGGGAGGTCTTGCCCGCACCGGACGGGCCGGTCAGCGCGGTCAGCCGCCCAGCGCGCAGCTCGAGGTCCTGCGGCGCGGTGAGTCCCCGGGCGGGCACGGTGACGCCGCGCAGCGCGGCGACGGTCTCGCCGGGCCCGACCGGGCCCGGTGCCTCCTCGGCGGCGGTCCCCTCCTCGAGCACTCCCGCCTCGATCAGCACCTCGCGACGGTGGGAGAGGAGCTGGTCCGGATGCCCGTCGGCGAGCACCCGGGCGCGAGGGCCGAGCACGATCAGCCGGTCCACGTGCGGCAGCCAGGGCCCGATCCGGTGCTCGGCGACGACGAGGGTGCGGCCGCCCGTGACCGCGAGGATCGCCCGGCGCACCTCCTCGGCTGTCGGGGCATCGAGCATCGAGGTCGGCTCGTCCAGGAGCAGCAGGTCGGGGCGCAGGGCCAGCGCGCCGGCCAGCGCGATCCGCTGCTGCTGGCCGCCCGAGGCGTCCAGCGGCGCTCGCTCGGGGTCGAGGTCGACTCGCGCTGCCTCGAGCGCCCGGGCGGCGCGCTCGGTGAGCTCCGGCCGGGGCAGTCCCGCGTTCTCCGGTCCGAAGGCGGCGTCGCGGGCGACGGTCGCGCCGACGAGGGCGTGCACCGGGTTCTGCAGCAGCAGGCCCCGCTCCCCGGGCCGGCTGGGCGCGGGGACCAGCCCCTCGCCGTCCCCGTCCTCGGGGTCCAGCAGCCCGGCCAGCGCCCGCAGCACGGTCGACTTCCCGCTGCCGCTCGCCCCGGCCAGCAGCACTCGCTGCCCGGGCGGGATCTCGAGGTCGAGACCCTCGATGGTCGGCTCGCGCCGGCTGAGCGGCCGCCAGCGCAGCCCGTCGACGTGCACGGACGCCGCCGGGACGGTCTCGGTGCTCAGGCCTCCACCGCGCGGGCCGCTTCCCGGCCGGAGGCCAGGGAGTCCACCGCGCCGGTTGCGATCAGCGCCCGGCTCGCCGCCCAGCCCAGCACCCCGCACAGCAGCGCCCCCGAGAGCAGGAAGAAGGTGAGCATCGTGCCGGAGAAGGCCCAGCTCATCTCCTGGTAGTAGGCGACCTTCTCCCATCCCCATTCGAGCAAGGCAGAGAGCACGCCGCCGAGCACCGCCACGGGCAGGGTGAAGCGCCGGTAGCGGGTGAGCAGGAAGGCGAGCTCGACGCCACCGCCCTGCATGAGACCGGACACGGCGGTGCCCCAGCCCCACTGGCTGCCCAGCAGCATCGAGAGCACGGCGGCGACCATCTCCGCGAGCAGGGCGGCGCCGGGCTTGCGCACCAGCAGCGCGGCGAGCACGGCCGGCAGGAACCAGATCCCCGCCAGCAGCCCCTCGGCAGGCTTGAACGCCGCGGTCAGCGGGCCGATCAGGGTGTAGAGCTGGCCGTAGCCGAGGAAGGCGACCCCGAAGGCCGCCCCGATCAGCACGGTCACCAGCAGATCGACGGTGCGATAACGGGTCATCACGTCTCCTCCCAGGTCCTGGAAGGGGCGCGGAGCACCGGCGGTGCGCCACGGAAATCCCGACTCCCTACGCCGGTGCGAGCCGGATCAGGTTCGAGGGTCTGCGCCGTCGGCGCACTCTCAGCACCGGACGGTGCTCCCCTGTCAGTGGATGACGAGCAGACAGTCTAGCCCAGGACCACGCTCAGCGGCGGGCACGGATGGCCTGGTCGATCGCATCGGCGGCCGCCTGCGGGTCGACAGGGGAGAGGATGTAGCAGGTGTCCTTCGTCCCGATGATCTCCACGCTCGTGCCCGGCCGGGTGACCAGCATCCGGTAGGGCCGCTGCTGCTCGGCGAGGGTGAAGATCTTCCGCCGGCCGACGGGGGTGAGCTCCTCGGGCTTCGGGGTCATCGCCCTCCCGCGCCGCCAGCCGTAGCCGCCGAGGGCGACGCCCACGGTGCCGGTGGGGATCTCGCGCAGCTGCACGGTGCGGAAGTCCTCGATCGGCCAGACCCGGCGGGGTAGGAAGCCCCCGAGGCTGACGGTGACCCCGTGCTCGTCGACCACGAAGCGGGTGGCCTGGCCCATCCACGTCCACAGCGCCAGCAGCGCGAAGGCGGCGAGCACCGCGATCGCGCCCGGCGCCGAGCCGCGCTGCAGCAGCAGGCCCGACACGATCAGGCCCGCCACCACCGTGACGACGACGCGGGTCCAGCCCACGGAGGAGGGCACCGTCCGCCCGACGTGGAAGGGCGGATCGGGCCTCACCAGATGCTCACCCGCTCCTCCGGGGCGCGGTACATGCCGTCGCCCTCGCGCACGTCGAAGGCCTCGTGGAACTCGTCGAGGTGCCCGGCGACCGTGTTGCAGCGGAACTCCATCGGCGCATGCGGGTCCACGGCCAGACGGCGGATCGCCTCCTGGGGCCGGTTCCGGCCCCGCCACACGGTCGCCCAGGACCAGAACACGCGCTGCAGGCCGGTGAGCCCGTCGAGCTCGGCCGCGGCCTCCTCCTCGGAGCGGCTGGCGAGATAGGCCTTCACCGCGATGGAGAGCCCGCCGAGGTCGCCGATGTTCTCGCCGATGGTGAGGGCGCCGTTGACGCGGTGGGAGTCGTCGAGCTCGCGCGGGGAGAGCTCCGAGTACTGCGCGATGAGACGGGCGGCGCGGGCGTCGAAGGCCTCGCGGTCCTCGGCCGTCCACCAGGAGACGAGGTTGCCCTCCCCGTCGTACTTCGAGCCCTGGTCGTCGAAGCCGTGGCCGACCTCGTGGCCGATCACCGCGCCGATCCCGCCGAAGTTCACGGCGTCGTCGGCCTCCGCGTCGAAGAACGGGGGCTCGAGGATCGCCGCGGGGAAGACGATCTCGTTCCGGCCGGGGTTGTAGTAGGCGTTGACCGTCTGCGGGGTCATGTGCCACTCGGTCTCGTCCATCGGCCCGCCGACCTTCGAGAACTCGAAGTCCGCCTCGAAGCGGCGGGAGGCGCGGACGGACGCGACGAGGTCGCCGGGGACGAGCTCGAGGCCGTCGTAGTCGCGCCACGTCGAGGGGTACCCGATCTTCGGGGTGAACCTCTCGAGCTTCGCGAGCGCCTTCTCGCGGGTGGCCGGGGTCATCCAGTCCAACGAGCTGATCGAGTCGCGGTAGGCGTCCATCAGCGCGTCGACCAGCGCGGTCATGCGCTCCTTGTGGGCGGCGGGGAAGTGGCGGGCGACGTACTCGCGGCCGACGGCGAAGCCGACCGCGCCCTCGACCAGGGCCACGCCCCGCTTCCACCGCTCCTTCAGCTCCTCCGCACCGGAGAGGACGCGGCCGGAGAAGTCGAAGTCCTCCTCGACCAGCGCGGCGGGGAGATAGGGGGCGTAGGAGGAGACGGTGTGCATCGCGAGCCACGTGCGCAGCACGGCGAGGTCCTCCCGGGCCAGCAGATCGGCGGCGGCGGAGACGAACTCGGGCTGGCCGACGGAGACCACGTCGAAGGCCGCGGCCGGCGCACCGGTGCCCTCGATGTACGCATCCCAGGGGAAGGCGGGGGCGAGCTCGCGGCGCTGCGCGGCGTCCATGGGGTTGTCGGACTTCTCCCGGTCGCGCAGGCGGACCACGTCGACGTGGCAGGCGGCGAGGCGGGTCTCGAAGTCGAGCACGGCGCGGGCGAGCTCCTCCGGGCCGCCGGCGGGGAGCCCCGCACGGCCGGGCAGCTCGGCGAGGCGGGCGAGGTTCGCCAGGTGCGCGGCATAGGCCTCGCGGGTCTCGGCGTGGTGCTCCTCGCGGTAGTAGGACTCGTCGGGCAGGCCGAGGCCCCCCTGATGGATCTTGACCTGGTACTGGGAGGAGTCGTGGTCGTCGGTCCACACGTAGGCGAGCACCGCCGAGGCCCCCGAGTCGGGCGCCGCCATCCGGCGCACGAGGCCCTCGAGGTCCCGGGTCGCCCCGATCTCATCGAGCAGGCCGGCGAGGCCGGACAGGCCCGCGGCCTCGATCGCATCGGTGTCCATGAACATGCGGTACAGCGTGCCGATCCGGGCATGGTCGGTGGTCGGGACCGGCAGGCTCCCCGTCTCGTCCACGGTTTGCGCGACGTCGTCGGCCGCCTCCTCGACGATCTCCCGCACCCGCTCCTCGGACAGGTCGCGCAGCGCGTGGAAGGCGCCGTCGCTGGACCGGTCGGCGGGCATCACGTGCTCGGCGAGCCAGCGGCCGTTGACGTGGCCGAAGAGGTCGTCCTGGGGGCGGGCGGCGGCGTCGACCTGATCGAGGTCGAGTCCGGAGGGGAGGGCAGCGGTCATCATCGGCTCCTGCGGGGGTGGTGGGGTCGGTCGGTCAGAGGCTCAGCAGTCCGAGCACGGCCAGGGCGAGGGTCAGCGCACCGAGGGCGACGGGCATGTACGCCCAGGGGGTGCGGGAGCGCTCCGCCGGAGGCCTGCGCTGGAGGACGAGGGTCGACAGCCCGGTGCCGATCGAGAGCACGGCGGTGCCGACGGCGAGCACGGGCGAGAGGATCACGAGCACGGTCGCGCCGAGCTGGAACATCACGGTGCCGAGCACGTCCAGCAGGCGCATCACGACGGTCTCGCGGGCGCCGACGCGCTGGGAGAGCAGGGTCGAGATCGCCTCCTCGGACCAGTCGCCGGGCGTGGCGATGCGGCGCCGGGTCGCGACGGTCTGCGCGGTCGCCAGCACGATCCACACCAGCGCGCAGCCGGCGCCCACCCACACCCCGAGCTCGGAGCGGATGTCGGCCGGCCACAGCACGAGAGCGAGCAGCACTGCGGCGATGCGCAGCACCTCCTCGAGCACGCTGCGCACCGCGACCAGCCCCGGGTTCACGGCGAGCTGGCGGCGGGTGCGCGCGACGAAGAGGCTCGTCGCGACGAGGGAGACGAGCTGCAGGGCGCCCAGCCCGATGCCCAGCAGCAGCGGCACCGGCGTGGTGGGGGCGAAGGGCAGGATCGCCACCAGCATCACGATCGCGAGGGCGGGGATCAGCAGGGCCTGGATCGACAGGCCCTTGACGAGGTCCCGGACGAGGTCCGCCCCGGTGGGGGGATGGTCATGACCGGTGTGGTCATGGGGATCGTGGGGGTCGTCGCAGTGCGGGCGGGGCTCCGCGGGGGTGTCGGTCATGGGGCTCCTTCTCGGTCCCCACCAGGGTAACGGGGCCCGGCCCGGGCCTGACCTGTGGAACCATGGCCTCGTGAGGACCGACGAGAAGCATTCCCAGCCCCCCGGGCTGACCGCGGCGCAGCGGCAGCGGGCGGTCGGCGCCGTCGTGGCCGCAGCGACCGGGGACGCGCTCGGAGCGCCCTACGAGTTCCAGGCCCCCGTCGTCGACTCCGAGGAGATCGCCATGATCGGCGGCGGCGTGCTCGGCTGGCAGCCGGGGGAGTGGACCGACGACACCTCGATGGCGATCGTCGTGCTCGAAGCCGCTCTAGCCGCCTCCGACCACCATGACCTGCGGCTCGAGTCCGCGCAGGACCACATCGCGCGCGAGTGGTACTCGTGGTCGCTGGGCACCCCGGACATCGGGAACCTCACCTCCCACGTGCTGCGCTCCGCGGCGGACATCGGCCGCGGGGCGGGCCACTACGCGCCCCGCGCGGTCGACTTCCGGGCCGCGGCCGCGAAGGCGCACGAGGACCACCCGACCTCCGCGGGCAACGGCTCCCTGATGCGCGCCCACGCGTCGGTGCTGCCCTATCTGCTCTCCCCGGACGCGGACGCGGCCGAGGCGATCGCCTCGGTGTGCCGCTTGACACACGTGCACCCGGACACGATCGAGGCCTGCATCCTGTGGGGCTTCGCCGTGCGCCACGCGATCCTCACCGGTGAGCTCGACGTGCGCGTCGGCCTCGACCAGCTCGAGCCCGAGCGCCGCACGGTCTGGCAGGACCGGATCGAGGAGGCGGAGGAGTCGACCCCGGTCATGTTCCGGCGCAACGGCTGGGTCGTCGGCGCCTTCCAGGCGGCGTGGGCGGCGATCGCCGGCGTCGGCCCGATCCCCAAGGGCAAGTTCGCCCAGCGCGACGCACTGGTCGCTGCGCTCGAGGCCGCGGCCCGGGCCGGCTACGACACCGACACCGTCGCCTGCATCACCGGCTCCCTGATGGGGGCGGCGCTCGGCCACAAGGCCGTCCCGCCCGAATGGAGGCGAGTCCTGTTCGGCTGGCCCGGCTACGAGGTCGAGGAGCTCACGAACCTCGTCGAGCGGGTCATCGCCCCGCAGGTGGCCGAGGAGCCGAGCCCGTGAGCGCCGCCCGAGGCAGTTCGGGGCGCGGCGGCTGGGACCTGCGGATCCTGTCCTGGAACCTGTGGGAGCTGCGCGGCGACCTGCACGCGCTGATCGAGGCGGTCGAGGATCTCGACCCCGACGTGCTGCTGGTCCAGGAGGCGCCCCGCTTCGTGCTGCCCACGTCGCGGCTGGCATGGTTCGCCCGGCGCGTCGGCCGACGGGTCCTCGTCGGCGGGCTCGGCGGGCGGGGCCTCGCGATCCTCGCGACCGAGGACGTCGCCGCACAGGTGATCCGCCGCGGCATGCACCCGGTCGCGCAGACCGTCACGGACCTGAACTCGACCTACCCGCGCGGGGTCGCCGCGGTACGGCTGTCGGTGCCCGGTGGCGGCGAGGTCCTCGTCTCCTCGCTCCACTTCGCGCTCCAGGAGGACAACCGTCTGCGCCATGCCGAGCACGTCACGGCGCTGGTGCGCGGGGCGGGGGCGCCGGTGATCGTCGGCGGCGACCTGAACGAGACCGCCGACGGCGCTGCGCGCAGACTGCTCGATCCGCTGCTGCGGGACCCGGCCGGGCAGTCCGAGCACACCTTCCCGGCCGCCGGTCCGGTGCGCCGGATCGACGCGATCCTCGTCGGCGAGGGCGTGCGGGTGCGGGACGCGCGGGCCGTCCGCTCCACTGCGCGGGTCGGCGCGGAGCGGCTCTCGGGCGCCAGCGATCACCTGCCGACGCTGCTGGACGTCAGCCTCTGACGCGCCTGAGCGGGGTGCTCAGCCCCGGAGCCCGGCGCGCAGGGCGACCATGTCGTCCTGCCCTCCGACGTGCCGGATCGCGAACCCTCCCTCGACCGGTCCGCGCAGCGTGAGCTGGGTCCGGTAGGAGCCCACCGCCCGCTCCACCGCGTCCGCGGTCTGCGGGAGATCGCGCACCACGGTGCCCGGCGCCGCGTCGTCGCTCGCGATCTGCACCAGCGGCACGCCGGTCCGCTCGGCCGCGGCGACGGCGACGTGATGGGCGCGCACATGGTCGGGATGCCCGTAGGTGCCCTCGTCGTCGTAGCCGATCAGCACGTCCGGGCGGGACTGCTCCACCAGGGCGACGAGGTCGTCCGCGGCCTGCTCGAGCGGGACGAGGGAGAAGCTGTCGGGGCCGGCGTCGGGGGAGGGACCGGCGAGCCCCTCGCGCACCCAGGCCATGCCCGAGTCGCGGTAGCGGCGCGGGGCCGCGCCGGCCGCGAGCGCGGGGGCG
>NZ_KV788808.1:0-23812 GCF_001807385.1 Brachybacterium sp. HMSC06H03
CCGCGGCCCCGGCCGCGCCCTCGGCACCGCCGCGGTCCCCCTCCTGCTCCTGCTGGCCCTGCTCGCCGCGGGGCTCGGCATGCTCGCCACCGGGGCGCTGTCCCCGGCGACCCTCGTGCCCGCCTCGCCGTTGGTGACCTTCGGGCTGCCCGTGGTGCGGGCGCTGCACCACCTGGGCCTGCTCCTCGCCGTCGGCGCGGGCGCGACCGCCGTGCTCCTGCTGCCCGGCCCCTCGCGCCGCGAGGCGACGGTGCTGGACCCGCTGCGCCGCCGCGCCGTGCGCCTCGCCGCCGCCGGGGCGCTGCTGTGGACCCTCGCCGCCCTCGCGCAGATCCCGCTCGGCGGGCTCGAGGCGACCGGTGCCGGCACCGCGCTGAACGTCTGGGACGTCGCGATGGGCGGAGCGCTGGGACGCCTGCAGATGCTCGTCGCCGTGCTCGCCGCGCTCGCGACCCTCGCCTACGCCCTGGCCCGCTCCACCGTGCTGGCCTGCTGGGGGCTCGCCTTCGCCGGCCTCGGCACGCTGTCGCTGGGGCTGGTGGGGCACGCCGGGGCGAGCCTGGACCACATCAACGCCGTCAACGCCATGGCGCTGCACCTCGTCGCCGTGAGCGTCTGGGCGGGCGGGCTGCTGGCCATCGCGCTGCTCGCCGGGCGGATGGACGACGAGGTGCTCGGCGTCGTGGTCCGCCGTTACTCGCCCTGGGCCCTGGCCGCGGTGCTCTCCCTGGCCCTCAGCGGCCTGATCAGCGCCGGGATCCGGCTGTCGGGCTGGGGAGACCTGCTCACGACCGGCTACGGCCGGGTCGTGCTCGCCAAGACGCTCGGCCTCGTCGTCCTCGCCGTGCTCGGCGCGCTCCAGCGCGCACGGCTCGGCGAGCGTCTCCGCTTCCGCCATCTCGCCCTCACCGAGGGCGTGCTGATGGCCGCCGTGATCGGGGCGTCGATCGCGCTGGGCCGCTCCGCCCCGCCCGTGCCGCAGTCGGTCCCCGCCAGCGGCGACCTGAAGGTGCTCTCGCTGGCGGGCTTCCTCCCGCCCGAGCAGGAGTTCTCGCCCACGACGATGTTCACTGTCGTCCAGCCGGACTGGATCGCGATCGCCCTCGCCGTGGTGATGGCGGGGCTGTATCTGACCGGGGCGGTGCGCCTGGCACGGCGCGGCGACGACTGGCCGTGGCATCGCACCCTCGCCTTCCTCGCCGGCTGCCTCGCCTTCGCCTGGGTGATCTCCGGCGGCGCGGCGGCCTGGGGGAAGTTCCGCTTCGACGCCCACATGGTCCAGCACATGGCGATGATGATGATCGTGCCGCCGCTGTGGGTGCTCGGCGCGCCGGTAACGATGCTGTCCCGCGCCACCTCGCCCCGCACCGACGGGTCCCGCGGGGTGCGCGAGTGGGTGCTGGCCGCCCTGCACTCGGGCTACTCGCGGCTGATCTCCTCCCCGCCGGTGGCCGGGCTGATCTTCGCCGGCTCGCTGGTGATCTTCTACTTCACCCCGCTGTTCGAACTGGCGATGTACAACCATCTCGGTCATGTGCTGATGACCGTGCACTTCCTCGCCTCGGGCTATCTCTTCGCCTGGGTGCTGATCGGCATCGACCCCTCCACCAAGCCGATCAATCCGGTGCTGAAGCTGATCACGCTGCTGGTGACCCTCGCGTTCCACGCCTTCTTCGGGATCGCGCTGTACTCGGCGACCTGGCTGGTCGCGGAGGGCTGGTACTCGGAGCTGGGGATGTACGGCCCTGACCGTCTGATGCTGATCCAGGAGCGGGGCGCCTCGATCATGTGGGCGATCTCCGAGGTGCCGACGGTCGGGTACGCGATCATCGTGGCGGTGCTGTGGATGAAGTCCGAGGACCGACGGGCCCGGCAGTACGACCGCAAGGCCGAGCGGGACGGCGGCGCCGAGCTCGCGGCGTACAACGCCTATCTGGCGGGCCTGCGGTCCGGGGGTGCGGCCAGCTCGTCCCCGGCCGGGAGTGGGGGTGCAGGACTTCGCGGAGCTGACGGCGCAGCGGAACGACAGGAAGCCGCCGCAGGTGCTGCGGACAGCGGCGACCAGTCTCCTGGTCAGTAGCGGCGGGTCTGTCCGGCACCAGCACGACGTGATCAGTACGGCGGCGGTTCGCACGGTGGATGCAGGTCCCCGTCGTGTCCGACCCACCAGCCGTCCTCGCCATCCGGTCCGGTGACCACGTCGCCGGGGGAGAGGCCCTGCTCCCGCACCCATCGTCGGCGCGAGGCCGCCTCGGCCCGCAGGTGTCGGAGGTGCTCGTGCTGCTCCCAGGCGGCGGTCATCTCATCGACGACCTGGGCGGTGGCGAGATCCCGGCCGTCCTCCTGCCGGGCCATCATCAGTCCGGAGCTCCCCCACCAGGTCGTGCCCTCGAGGTCGTCGCGCACCGGGTCCAGCAGGCCCAGCGTCTTCAGCCGGTGGTGCTCGCGGCAGAGCTCGTGCAGGTTCTCCGCGTCGGTCGTGCCGCCGGCGGACGGGTCGCCGTGGTCGTACTCCTCGAGGTGATCCGTCTCGGACAGCATCGAGGAGCTGCGGCCGCAGCCGGGCACCGCGCAGGTGGGATGGCGCAGCAGCAGGTGCGCGCGCATCTCGGCGGTGGGCCGGTAGCGCTGTGCCGGGGCGGGGAGGAAGCGGCCCGACGTCGGATCCGTGAGGACCCGATACCAGGTGCTCTCGTGCCCGGCGAGCTCGCGGGCCATCCGGGCGGGGAGCGGGATGGTGCCGTCGAGCATGCCGGGAGCGTCCGATTGGCCCAGGAGGGTCATGACCGGGACCGTCACGTTGACGCGGACCTGGGGTGGAGGAGGTGCGGCGTCCCCCGTGGCGAGGGCCGAGCTCATCAGCACGTTGTAGCGGGTGCGGGTGAGGGAGGGGATCAGGCAGCTCGCCTCGATCTCGCCGCCCGGATCGACCGGCAGAGGGGTGCCCTGCTCGAAGGCGCGTCGCTGACCGTCACGGACGGCATGAGCCGCGAGATCCAGCCGTCGCGACAGGTCGAGGATCTCCGGGATCGGACCGATGATGCGCAGGCAGCCGGTGCCGTCCGGTCGGGGCGGGTCCAGGACCACGCGGCGGCGGTTCTCGGGCCGGGCGTGCTCCGGCTCCTCGCTGCGCGCGACCGCGGCGGCGAGGAGATGGCCGAGGATCCGCGAGAAGACCTCGGGGGAGACGGAGAGGTCGGTGCGGGAGAGCTCGACGTCGAGCCGCCGGAGGGCATCGTCCTCGAGGGTCCCGGTGCGTTCCAGCAGCTTCTCGAACCACTGCGCGGGGAGCTCGCCGCGGGATAGCCGTGCGAAGCACAGGGGGAGCAGTGTGGCCACGCGATGCGCCTCGCGGATGGCCGACCGCGCCTGTGCGCGGGTGCACCGCAGGGCGAGGGAGAGGTGCAGCTCCTCCATCGCGCGCGCCTCGCGAGGGAGCGCCTCGGGGGAGAGCGGGTCGTGGGTCGCGCCGACGATCGCGCGGAAACGCCGGGCCAGTCGGCGGGAGTCCTCGGCACCGCCGTCCCACAGCTGCTCGAGCAGCTCGGCCGTCTCCGGCGCTCGATGCTCGCCGATGCGCGAGATGTGCTCGCGGGTCGCACGGCGGCGTCGGCGCCGACGGGCCCGGACACGGGACAGGGCGGAGGCTGCCTCGGGGCTCGGAGGTGCGAGCAGCAGCGGTTCGGCGTCGGCCTCGAACTCGCCCATCCTCACCGCCTCCTCGCGGTCACCTCGGGGGCGCTCCTCACCTCCGGGACATGTGGTCGATTCTACCGATTCGCCCCGACGGTCGAAAGGTGTGTGGATAACCCTTGAGGGACGCTGACCAGCGGAGACTGTGCTTCGCGGGCATCGCGTGCAGGGGCGTGACAGACGCCGGCGGCGGCCCTCCGTGGAGGACCGCCGCCGGTGTCAGCGAGAGATGTGACGCCTCAGGGCACGCGGCGCTCGGGCGTCGTCCGGATCGAGAGCTCGCTCAGAGCCAGTCGCCCTGCGCCGCCTTCTTCTCCGCACCGATCGTGGTGTCCGGGCCATGGCCGGTGTGCACCACGGTGTCGTCCGGGAGCTGGAACAGCCGCTCGCGGATCGACTCCTCGATCGTCTCCCGCGAGGAGAAGGAGCGGCCGGTCGCACCGGGGCCGCCCTGGAACAGGGTGTCCCCGGTGAACACGGCACCGAGCTCCTCCGAGTAGTAGCAGGTCGAGCCGGGGGAGTGGCCCGGGGTGTGCAGCGCCTCGAGGTTCACACCCGCGATCGTGAACATGTCGCCGTCGGCAACGTCGTCGTCCCAGGGCAGGTCGCCGTGGGTGAGCTGCCAGACCTCGCGGTCGGCGGGGTTCAGCAGGATCGGGGCCTCGAGCGCCTCGGAGAGCTCCGGGGCGAAGCGCACGTGGTCGTCGTGCGCGTGGGTGAGCAGGATACCCACGCACTCGCGGTTCCCGACGAGCTCCTCGACCTTCTCGACGTCGTGCGGGGCGTCGAGGACGACGCACTGCTCGTCGTCGCCGAGCACCCACACGTTGTTGTCGACCTCGTGGGTCTCGCCGTCCAGGGAGAACGTGCCCGAGGTGACGGCATGGTCCAGCCGCGCGGTCACTTGGCCACCTCCACCACGGTGCGCAGGTTCGCGCCGTCGTGCAGGCCGTCCAGCGCCGCGTCCGTGCCGGCGAGATCCGTTCGGCCGGTGACGAAGCGGTCCAGCGGCAGACGGCCCTGCAGGAACAGGTCGGTGAGATAGGGGAAGTCCCGCTCGGGCAGGCAGTCGCCGTACCAGGAGGACTTCAGCGCACCGCCGCGACCGAACACGTCGAGCATGGGGAGCGTGACCTCGACGCCCGGGCGGGGCACGCCGACGAGGACCACGCGGCCGGCGAGGTCGCGGGCGTAGAACGCGGTCTCGTAGGTCTGCGGGATGCCGACCGCGTCGACGACGACGTCCGCGCCGAAGCCGCCGGTGAGCTCCTGCACCTTCTCGGCGACCTGCTGCGGCGAGAGGTCCTTGGTGCACAGGGTGTGCGTGGCGCCGAGCTCCTCGGCGGCGGCGAGCTTCTTCTCGTCGACGTCGAGGCCGATGATCGTGGTGGCGCCGGCGAGCTTCGCGCCCGCGATCGCGGCGCAGCCCACGCCGCCCAGGCCGATCACGGCGAGCGACTCGCCGCGCTGGACCTGGCCGGTGTTGATCGCCGCGCCGATGCCGGCCATCACGCCGCAGCCCAGCAGACCGGCGACCTCGGCCGGGGCGTCCTCGGAGACCTTCGTGCACTGGCCCTCGTGGACCAGGGTCTTCTCCGAGAAGGAGCCGATGCCGAGGGCGGCGGTGAGCTCGGTGCCGTCGGTCAGCGTCATGGGCTTGGAGGCGTTGTGGGTGTCGAAGCAGTACTGCTGCACGCCCTTCTTGCAGGCGCGGCACTCGCCGCACACGGCGCGCCAGTTCAGCACGACGTAGTCGCCGATGTCGACGTGGGTGACGTCCTCGCCGATCGCGGAGACGCGGCCGGCGGACTCATGGCCCAGCAGGAACGGGAACTCGTCGTTGATGCCGCCGTCGCGATAGGCGAGGTCGGTGTGGCACACGCCGGTCGCCTCGATGTCGACGACGACGTCGTTGGGGCCGGGATCGGGGATCACGATGTCCACGAGCTCGGCGGGCTTCTTCTCTGCGAGGGCGACGACGCCCTTCACGGTCCAGGACATGCTGGCCTCCTTCGAGGGAACAGGGTCCTGGCCAGCCTATCCGTGTCGCGCCGGATGCGTCGGCCGGTTCGCGGGCGTCAGTTCGAGGACGGGGTCGCTCGGGTGCTTCCCGGACTGCCGGTCCCGCCGCCGCCACCTCCCTGAGCGGGGTCGACCCCTGCGCCGGGTGCGGTGACCTCACCCGGTGCCGCACCGCCCTGTCCCGGACCGGCCATGGAATAGTCCTCCGCCATTCGTCGCGCCCCCTCGGGGCCCTCCGTGGCGTAGGCGTTGAGCACTTCTTCCGGCGTCTCGCCCTTGCCGCGGTTCTCGATGAGCTGATCCATCTCGGCCTCGGTGAGCTGAACGTTGATCACCTGGTCCTCGCCGAAGGTGTAGGGCGCGTTCACGTACATCTCGTTGTACGAGGTGGGAGGTGCCGATCCATCCTGGGGGTAGCGCAGCTCGTAGACCGGCTCCCCGTCGGAGCTGGTGTGCGTGACGCCGTACGGCGAGTTGCCGTCGCCCATCCCCTCACCGTTCGGCGAGAAACGATGCTCACGCACCCACTCGCCGTTCGCATATTCACGGGTCACGTCATAGATCTGAGCGTTGGAATGCCCTGCACCGGCGTGGGCGGTGTTGCCGTCGGCCCCGGCGGTGGCGGTGATGGAGATGTCGTCGGACTTGCTGAGGATCTTGTCCTTGTAGACCTCGTTGACTCCCTCCCTCTCGGGCGGAGGGAGCTCTCCGCCCAGGAGCATCTCCTGGAACGCGGCGGTGCCCTGATCTGAGTTCTCGAACTCGGCATGCTGCACGTAGGACGTCTTGGTCGCCCCAGACCCCTCGACCTTCACATTGGCCTCGTCCGGACCGATCTGCAGCCCGAAATTTATGCCCGAGGAGTCGCCGGGGCCACGGTCGAGCGTGACCGTACCGTCCTCGCCCTTCGCGATCTCGGTGACGTACTCCTTGGAGCTGGTGAGCCCGAGCTCCGCAGAGACGACGTCCTTGTATCCCAGGCCCGCACCGGCGGCGGCCGAGAGCTCTCCGGACAGGACGATCTTCCCTCCCTCGGGCAGTGTCGAGGGGTCGAAGGGGTTGATCTGGTCGACAGCCTCCGGCGGGGTGCCCGGAGGCAGGTGGATCGTGAGCGTCCCGGTGGCTTCGGCCGAGCTCTTGACGGATCCCTCGACCCCGCGGACCTGCCCATGGGCCTCGGCCTCTCCGCCGACGCTCCCTTCGAACTCGAAGGTCATCGAGCCATCGGCATGGGTGGTGACCGATCCCCCCGCGCTGCGACTGAAGGTGACCGAGCCTCCGTTGTCGTCGTTCCCGACCTCGAACTCCACCTCGGTCTTGCTCGAGTAGCTTTGGGTGACCGAACCGTCATCGCTGAAGGTGGTCTCCTCCGACTCGGTGCGGTTCCCCGTCTTCGTGCTGGTCCCGCGGTTGACCGTCGTCTCTCCGTCCTGATCGAACGTCGCGGGGTCGATCGGCGTGCCCATCTCGTTGGCCAGCCCGGTCGTGTCGAAGCCGCCGCCGGAGAGGCCCGCGAGGACCCCTGCCGCGCTGCCGCTCATCCCGAGGAAGGGGCTGGTCGGGCCGGCCCCTCGCGAGAGTCCACCCAGCAGCCCGAGCAGACCGCCGGCCATCCCTCCGAACGTCACCCCGAGCAGCCCCCCGAGCCCGGTCCCGTCGCCGTCGGAGGCCGTGTCCTGCTCCTCGGCATGACGGCCGAGCTCGTCCTCGAGCACGGTCAGACGCTCGCCGAGCGCCTCCATCTTCCGCACGACCAGGGAACAGCTCTCACGGAAGCGCTCGGCGTCCTCTCCGTACCAGGTGACGGACTGCGCCGAGCGGCTGATGCCCAGCGCGCTCGTGCGCAGCTGCTCCGAGCCCTGTCGCATGAGACTCGCGTGAGCCCGCAGCTGCTGCGTGTCCGCCCCCTGGAAGGCCATCGCGTTCCCCGTCCCGTCCCCTGCGTCGTCCGTGCGCGGCCAGCGACTTCGCCTCACCGTGCGGCGGTTCCCGGGCACGGCGGGACGGTCCTCGTCCTCTGCTCGTGCCGGCCCGTCCTCCGGGCGTGCCACGAGGCTAGTGCGGCGCGGCGGAGCGGGACATGGGGAGCACTCCCCATGCCCGGCGCCCCGGCGGCGCGGCCTCTCCTAGAATGGTCCGCGGTGCCCGCGTCCCGGCGCGCGCATCCTCCGAGCACTCCAGGACGAAAGCGAACCCCGTGTCCGAGACATCTCCCGCGCCCGGCGGGCCCTCGATCGACGAGCAGTCGATCACCGCCGCCGTCGACGCCGCGCTCGCCGCGATCGCCGCGGCCCCCGACACCGCCGCCCTCAAGCAGGTGCGCATCGAGCACGTCGGCGACGCCAGCGTGCTGACCTCCGCGAACCGCGCCATCAAGGACCTGCCCAAGGACCAGAAGGCCGCCGCCGGCAAGCTCGTCGGCCAGGGCAAGGGCCGCGTGCAGAAGGAGCTCGCCGCCCGCCAGGCCGAGCTCGCCGCCGCCGAGGAGGAGGCCGCGCTCGCCGCGGAGACCGTCGACATGACGCTGCCGACGGACCGTCGGCCCCGCGGCGCCGCGCACCCGCTGTGGACCCTCACCGAGCGGATCGAGGACTTCTTCGTCGGGATCGGCTGGGAGATCGCCGAGGGCCCCGAGGCGGAGTCCTCCTGGCTGAACTTCGACGCGCTGAACGCCGATGCAGAGCACCCCTCGCGCTCGCTGCAGGACACGCTCTACCTCGCGCCCGAGAACTCCGGGATGCTGCTGCGCACCCAGACCTCCTCGGTGCAGATCCGCGCGATGCTCGAGCGCGGCGCCCCGCTGTACATCGCGTGTCCCGGCACCGTCTACCGGGCCGACGAGATCGACGCGACCCACTCGCCGATGTTCAACCAGGTCGAGGGCCTCGCGATCGACAAGGGCCTGACCATGGCGAACCTGGTCGGCACCCTCGACGCGCTCGCCGCGCACCTCTTCGGCGGCGAGCCGATCACGCGCCTGCGCCCCAACCACTTCCCCTTCACCGAGCCGAGCGCCGAGATGGACTTCCGCTGCTTCGCCTGTGAGGCACGGCTCGGCCTCGAGCACGACGCGGACCCGGACTGCCGCGTCTGCGGCGGCACGGGATGGATCGAGATGGGCGGCTGCGGCATGGTCCATCCGAACGTGCTGCGCGCCGCCGGGGTGGACCCCGAGGAGTACCAGGGCTTCGCCTTCGGCCTCGGGATCGAGCGCATCCTCATGCTGCGCAACGGCGTGGCGGACATGCGGGACATGGTGGAGGGCGACGTCCGCTTCTCCCAGCACTACGGGACGGAGATCTGAGATGCCGCGCATTCCCCTGACCTGGCTCGGCGAGCACGTCGAGCTCCCTGCGACCGCCCCCGCGCTCGAGGTCGCCACCGACCTCTCCCGCGTGGGCCTCGAGGAGGAGGCGATCTTCGGCGCGCAGGTGACCGGACCGCTCGTGGTCGGCCGCGTGCTGGAGCTCGTCAAGGAGCCGCAGAAGAACGGCAAGACCATCAACTGGGTGCGCGTGGACGTCGGCCCCGAGCACAACGAGGACGCCGACGATCCCAAGGACCCGCAGCCCGGCGAGGAGCGTCCGAGCCGCGGCATCATCTGCGGCGCGCACAACTTCGTCGAGGGCGATCTCGTCGTGGTCTCCCTCCCCGGCACCGTGCTGCCCGGCGACTTCGCGATCGCCGCGCGGAAGACCTACGGCCACACCTCCGACGGCATGATCTGCTCCGGCGAGGAACTGGGCCTCGGCCCGGACCCCGACGGCGAGGACGGCATCATCGTGCTCGGCCGCGGCCACGCACGCGGCCTCACCGCCGAGCCGGGAGACGATGCGATCGCGCTGCTGGGCCTCGCGGACGAGGTCGTCGAGATCAACGTGACCCCCGACCGCGGCTACTGCTTCTCGATGCGGGGCGTGGCGCGCGAGTACGGCCACGCCACCGGCGCCGCCTTCACCGACCCCGCGTCCGAGGTCGCGATCACTGCGACCGAGGCCGGGGGAGTGCCCGTCCAGATGCGGGACGAGGCGCCGCTGAACGGCGCCGAGGGCTGCACCCGATTCGTCGCGCTCGAGGTCGAGGGCGTGGACCCCGCCGCGCAGACCCCGCGCTGGATGGCCCGCCGCCTCACCCTCGCCGGCATGCGCCCGATCTCCCTGATCGTCGACGTCACCAACTACGTGATGCTCGACCTGGGCCAGCCGCTGCACGCCTACGACGCCGAGAAGCTCGTCGGCCCCATCACCGTGCGCCGCGCCCGCAAGGGCGAGGAGCTCACCACGCTCGACGACGTCGAGCGCACCCTCGATCCCGAGGACCTGCTGATCACCGACGCCGGCGGACCGGCGGGAGACCGCGTGCTCGGCCTCGCGGGCGTCATGGGCGGCGAGGACACCGAGGTGTCGGACGCGACCACGAGCATCGTGCTCGAGGCCGCGACCTTCGACCCCGTCACCGTGGCCCGCACCGCGCGCCGCCACCGCCTTCCCTCCGAGGCGTCCAAGCGCTTCGAGCGCGGCGTGGACCCGCAGCTCCCGCTGATCGCCGCGCACCGCGCCGCCCAGCTCATCGTCGAGCACGGCGGCGGCACCGTCTCCGCCCGCGTGACCGACGAGGGCTCGGTCGCCGCACCCGCCCCGATCAGCGCGGACCTGCACGACGCCGAGCGCGTCGTCGGCATCGCCTATACCGACGTGCAGGTGATCTCCTCCCTCGAGGCGATCGGCTGCACCGTCGCGCGCGAGGGCGAGGACGGCCTGCTGGTCACCCCGCCGTCGTGGCGCCCCGACCTCACGATCCGCGAGGACCTCGTCGAGGAGATCGCGCGTCTGGTCGGCTACGCCGAGATCCCCTCGGTGCTGCCGACGGCGCCGGGCGGGCGCGGCCTGACGGTCGCCCAGCGCGGCCGACGCGCCGCCCGCCGCGCGCTCGCCGAGGCGGGCCTGGTCGAGGTGAACTCCGCCCCGTTCGTCGCCGGCTCCGTGCACGACCGGCTCCGCTACGGGACGGACGACGCGCGCCGCGAGGCCGTGCGGATCCTCAACCCGCTCTCCGAGGACGAGCCTCTGCTGCGCACCGAGCTGCTGCAGAGCCTCCTGCCCACCGCGCGCCGCAACCTCGGCCGCGGTGAGGAGTCGGTCGCGATCTTCCAGCGCGGCTCCGTGTTCCTCGCCAGCGGGGGACAGGGCGCCGCCCCGGTGCCCGCCGCCGCGCAGCGTCCCAGCGAGCAGGAGCTCGAGGCGATCCTCGCCGCGCTGCCCGCGCAGACCGGGGCGCTCGCCGCGGTCGTCGGCGGCGCCTCCGGCCCCGACTCCTGGCAGGGCGAGCCCGCGCCATGGGGCTGGACCGATGCGCTCGACCTCGCCCGCCGCGCGGCCGCCGCCGTCGGCGCCGAGCTCGAGGTGCGCCAGACCGAGCATGCGCCCTTCCACCCGGGCCGCGCCGCCGAGCTGCGCGTCCACACGGCCGACGGGGACAGCCGGGTGGTCGGCGCCGCCGGCGAGCTGCACCCCGCCGTGCTGAAGGAGTTCGACCTGCCGGCCCGCTCGGCCGCCTTCGAGCTCGACCTCGAGGCCGTGATCGCCGCCGCCCCCTCCGTGGTGCGCGCCGTGCCGGTGCCCACCTACCCGCCGGCGAAGGAGGACTTCGCCTTCGTGGTGGAGGAGTCCGTGCCTGCGAGCGCCGTCGAGGCCGCGATCGTGGTGGGCGCCGGCGACCTCGCCGAGCGCGTCCACCTGTTCGACGTGTTCACCGGCGAGCAGATCGGGGAGGGGAAGAAGTCCCTCGCCTTCGCGATCCGGCTCCGCTCCGTCGAGGGCACGCTGACCGCCGAGCAGATCGGCGAGACCCGCCGGCGGATCATCGCCGCGGTCCAGTCCGCCGTCGGCGGCGTGCTGCGGGCCTGAGCGGCCGCGGCGCCGACGAGGCGCGCAGCAGCCACCACGCAGGGGAGGGGCCCCGCTCGACCGGGCGGGGTCCCTCCTGCGTCCGCGACGCGTCCTCAGACGCACGGCGCTCGCCGTCGGCCCGACGGGGGAGGTTCCGGTCTGGATAGGGTGTGGCCGTGACCACGCCTCACGGAGAGCCTGACCCCGCAGCCCCGCACCCCGAGTCCGCCGCCGGGCCCGTGCCGTCGTACGCGGCGGTGCGACCCGAGCCGCGCGGTACGATCGCCTGGGCGCTCGGCTTCCTCGCCTACGTCCCGATCCCGTTCGCGAACGTGCTCATCGCCGGGATCACGCAGCTCGTCGTCGGCCTCCGACAGCGCCGCCACGGCGGCCTCGCCGCCGAGAACGGCGTGCGCGCCGCGAACTGGGGCCTCACCCAGCTGTGCTGGCCGGTGCTGATGGCCCTCTCGCTCGCGCTCGGCGTGCTCACCGGGGAGTCCACGGGCGACGGCGTGCTGTTCCATCCGGCGATGGAGGCCGTCGTGGTCACCGTGGTGATCCTCTACTTCGTGCTCGGGCTGGTGCAGCTGATCTACGCGATCGTCGGGACCGTCCAGGCGAGCAGGGGCGCTCGCGTCGGCCTGCCCGTCATCCCCTTTCTCCGCCGCCCGCGGGGCTGACGCGCGGGGACCCTCGGTCGAGTCGGACCACCGGACGGGGCGCCGTCCTTCCGGCCCCGCGTGCCCGGCCGCCCGGTCCGTCCATCACGTGAACACTCCGCACCCCCGTTGGCTGATCATGCAGAGCGCTGTATATACTTCCGGCATGATGTCCGAGAGCAGCGCCACCGCCCCCGTCCCGGCGATCGAGGGGACCGCACGACGCCCGCGCGTCGCCGTCGTCGGCGCCTCCGGCTACGCCGGCGGGGAGACCCTGCGCCTGCTCGCCGGCCACCCCGGCGTCGACGTCGCGACCGTGACCGCGCACTCCAGCGCCGGCAAGAGGTTCTCCGAGGTGGCCCCGCACATCGACCTCGGCCACGACCCCGTGCTGCAGGAGACGGGCGTGGAGACCCTGCGCGGCCATGACGTCGTGGTCCTCGCCCTCCCGCACGGCCAGTCGGGGCAGATCGCCGCCGCCCTGCGCGCCGAGGACCCGGACGTGCTCGTGCTCGACCTCGGCGCCGACCACCGGCTCGAGAGCGCCGAGGAGTGGGAGGCCTACTACCGCAGCGAGCACTCCGGCACCTGGACCTACGGCATGCCCGAGCTGCCGCTGGCCGACGGCACCCGCCAGCGCGAGCAGCTGCGCACCGCCCGTGAGATCGCCGTGCCCGGCTGCAACGCGACCGCCGTGACCCTCGCCCTCGCCCCGCTGCTGCGCGCCGAGCTGCTGGACGCCGGCGCGCTCAGCGCGGTCCTGCCCGTCGGCTACTCCGGCGCCGGCCGCGCCGCCAAGCAGCACCTGCTGTTCTCCGAGGCCTCCGGCACCGCCGCGCCCTACGCCGTCGGCGGCACCCACCGCCACATCCCCGAGGTGCTGCAGAACCTCCGCCGCGCCACCGGCCGCGAGGACGCCCGCCTCGGCTTCACCCCGGTGCTCGTGCCGATGAGCCGCGGGATCCTCGCCGTGTGCACCGCCCCGGTCGCCGAGGGCACCACCACCGCCGACCTCCTCGCCGCCCTCGAACACGACTACGCCGGCGAGCACTTCGTGACCGTCCTGCCCGAGGGCAGCGCCCCCGCGACCGGGCAGGTCGCCGGCGCGAACACGATCCGCATCGGCGCCGCCGTCGACGCCCGCAGCGGCCAGGCCACCGTCATCTCCGCGATCGACAACCTCGTCAAGGGCACGGCCGGCGCCGCGCTCCAGTCGATGAACCTCGCCCTCGGCCTGCCCGAGGCGACCGGGCTCAGCCGCACCGCGCTCGCCCCCTGATCCTCGCCCGCCGGGCTCCGCCGGCCCGTCGGCTCCCGTCGGTCGGTCGGCCGGCCCGCCCGTCCGAGCCCCACCCACCGCGCCCCTCGCCTCGCCCCACGCTCCCAGGAGACCCCGTGTCGATCACCCGCCCCCGCGGCTTCCGCGCCGTCGGCCTCGCCGCCGGCATCAAGGCCGCCCCCGAGGAGGACCTCGCCCTCGTCCTCAACGACGGCCCGCGCGACGTCGCCGCCGCCGTGTTCACCGCCAACCGCGTCCAGGCCGCGCCCGTGATCTGGTCCCGCCGGGCCGTCGCCGACGGCCGTGCCCGCGCCGTGGTCCTGAACTCCGGCGGCGCCAACGCCTGCACCGGGCCCGAGGGGTTCCAGGACACCCACCGCACCGCCGAGCACCTCGCCGACCTCCTCGACATCGCGGCCCAGGACGTGCTCGTGTGCTCCACCGGCCTGATCGGGGAGCGGCTGCCGATGGAGCCGCTGCTGGCCGGCGTCACCTCGGCGGTCGACCGGCTCGACGCCGGGGAGGAGGCCGACGCCTCCGCCTCCCGCGCCATCATGACCACCGACTCCGTCCCGAAGACGGCCGAGGTCACGCTCCCCTCCGGCGTTGTCGTGGGCGGGATCGCGAAGGGCGCCGGCATGCTCGCCCCGCAGCTGGCGACCATGCTCGTCGTCCTCACCACCGACGCCGACGTCGACGCCGCCACCGCCGAGGAGGCGCTGCGCGGCGCGACCCGCACCACCTTCGACCGCGTCGACTCCGACGCCTGCATGTCCACCAACGACACCGTCATCCTGCTGGCCTCCGGGGCGAGCGGCGTGACCCTGGGCGTCCAGGAGCTCACCGAGGCGGTGCGCACGGTCAGCGCGGACCTCGCCCGCCAGCTCGTCGCCGACGCCGAGGGTGCCAGCCACGACGTGCACGTCGTGGTCCGCTCCGCCACCGCCGAGGACGCCGCCGAGGCCGTGGCCCGCGAGATCGCCCGCTCCAACCTGGTCAAGGCCGCGATCTTCGGCAACGACCCCAACTGGGGCCGGATCGTCGCGGCGGCCGGCTGTGTGCCCGAGGCCGTTGCCCCCTTCGCCGTCGAGGACCTCTCGGTCACCGTCAACGGCGTGGAGGTGTGCCGCGGCGGCGGCGCCCACCGCGACCGCTCCGAGGTCGACATGACCCCGCGCGAGACCCTCATCGAGGTGGACCTCGGCGCTGGCTCCGCGAGCGCGGACATCTGGACGAACGACCTCACCCACGACTACGTCGAAGAGAACAGCGCCTACTCCTCATGACCACATCGAAGCCGTCCGCCGCGCCGTCCAAGAACCCGCTGGCCGACCTCACCCCGGCCCAGGCCGCGGCGCATGCGAAGTCCGAGATCCTCATCGAGGCGCTGCCCTGGATGCAGCGCTTCCGCGGCAAGATCGTCGTGGTCAAGTACGGCGGCAACGCCATGATCGACGACGACCTGCGCCGCGCCTTCGCCGCCGACATGGTGTTCATGCGCCACGCGGGCATCCACGTCGTCGTCGTCCACGGCGGCGGCCCCCAGATCAACGCGATGCTGGGCCGCGTCGGCATCGAGTCCGAGTTCCGCGGCGGGCTGCGCGTGACCGACGAGGACACCATGGACGTGGTGCGGATGGTGCTGGTGGGCCAGGTGGGCCGCGAGCTCGTCGGCCTGATCAACAGCCACGGCCCCTACGCGATCGGCATGTCCGGCGAGGACGCGCGGCTGTTCGCCGCCCGCCGCCGCGGCACCGTCGTCGACGGCCAGGAGGTCGACCTCGGCAACGTCGGCGAGGTCACCGAGGTGCGGCCCGAGTCGATCCAGGACCTCCTGGACGCCGGCCGGATCCCGGTGGTCTCCTCGATCGCGCCCGAGACCGACGAGGACGGCCGCCCCACCGGCGCGGTCCTGAACATCAACGCCGACCTCGCCGCCGCCGCGCTCGCCGCCGGCCTGGACGCCGAGAAGCTCGTGGTGCTCACCGACGTCGAGGGCCTCTACCGCGACTGGCCGGACCGCGACTCGCTGATCCCCGAGATCTCCGCGAGCGAGCTGCGGGAGATGCTGCCCGGCCTCACCGCCGGGATGATCCCCAAGGCCGAGTCGCTGCTGGACGCGGTGGACTCCGGGGTGCGCACCGCGGCCATGACCGACGGCAGGATCGAGCACGCCGTGCTGCTGGAGGTCTTCACCGACAAGGGCGTGGGCACGATGGTCAGGAGGGACGACTATGTCTGAGACGCAGACGCAGGACACGACGCCGCAAGGCACGACGCCGCAGGGCGCCCAGGAGCTCGCCGGCCGCTACTCCCGCTCCATGATCGGCGTGTTCGGCACACCGCAGCGCGTGCTCGTGCGCGGCGAGGGCACGCACGTATGGGACGCAGACGGCAAGGAGTACCTCGACCTCCTCGGCGGGATCGCCGTCAACGCCCTCGGCCACGCCCACCCCGACGTGGTCGCCGCGCTGACGAAGCAGGCCGGCACCCTCGTGCACGTCTCGAACTTCTTCGCCACCCCCACCCAGATCGAGCTCGCCGAGCGCCTGCTGCAGCTGGCGAAGGCCCCCGAGGGCTCGGGCGTGTTCTTCACGAACTCCGGCACCGAATCCAACGAGGCGGCCTTCAAGATCGCCCGCCGCACCGGGCGGCCCCGGATCCTCGCGCTCGAGAAGAGCTTCCACGGCCGCACCATGGGCGCGCTCGCCCTCACCCACAAGGAGGCCTACCGCGCCCCCTTCGAGCCGCTGCCCGGCGGGGTCGAGTTCCTGCCCGCCGGCGACGTGGCCGCACTCGAGGCGGCCCTCGCCCCGGGGGACGTCGCCGCGCTCGTGCTCGAGCCGATCCAGGGCGAGGCCGGAGTGCTGCCGCTGACGGAGGAGTACCTCCGCGCGGCCCGCGAGCTCACCGCCCGCCACGGCGCCCTGCTGATCCTCGACGAGGTCCAGACCGGCGTCGGGCGGACGGGGGAGTGGTTCGCCCACCAGGCGATCGAGGGGCTGCAACCCGACGTGATGACGCTGGCCAAGGGCCTCGGCGGCGGCTTCCCGATCGGTGCCGTGCTCACCTTCGGCGAGCACGCCACCGGCCTGCTGAGCCCCGGCCAGCACGGCACCACCTTCGGCGGCAACCCGCTGGGCGCGGCCGTGTCCCTCGCCGTGCTCGGCACCCTTGCCGAGGACGGCCTGCTCGGGAAGGCCCGCACCCTCGGCACGCAGCTGCAGGCCCGGATCCTCGAGCTCGCCGGGCGCGATCCGCGGATCACCGGCGTGCGCGGCGCAGGACTGCTGCAGGGGATCACCCTCGCCGCCCCGATCGCGCCGCAGGTCGTCGTCGCCGCCCTCGAGCACGGCTTCATCCTCAACGCCGCGAACCCGAGCACCCTGCGGCTCGCCCCGCCGCTGATCATCACCGACGAGGAGCTCGGCTCCTTCGTCGAGGCGCTGCCCGCCCTGCTCGACGCCGCCGAGCAGGCCGCCGCCTCCACCACCGACGAGAAGAGGTCCTGACATGCCCCGCCACTTCCTGCGCGACGACGATCTGAGCCCCGCGGAGCAGAAGGAGGTCCTGGCCCTCGCGCTCGAGCTCGCCGGCGACCGCTTCGCCAAGCGCCCCCTGGAGGGCCCGCGCACCGTCGCGGTCATGTTCGACAAGGCCTCCACCCGCACCCGCGTCTCCTTCGCCACCGGCATCGCCGAGCTCGGCGGCAGCCCGCTGGTGATCGACGCGGGCTCCAGCCAGCTGGGACGCGGCGAGTCCGTCGCCGACACCACCGAGGTGCTCACGCGCATGGTCTCCGCGATCGTGTGGCGAACCTTCGGACAGGAGCGGATCGAGGAGATGGCGGCCCACGCGACCGTGCCCGTGGTCAACGCGCTGACCGACGAGTTCCACCCCTGCCAGATCCTCGCCGATCTCCAGACCATCGCCCAGCACACCGGGGGACTGGCCGAGGGGGACGCCGCGCTCGCCGGGCGCTCCCTCGCCTATCTCGGCGACGGCGCGAACAACATGGCCCACTCCTATCTGCTCGGCGGCGTCACCGCCGGGATGGACGTGCGGATCGCCTCGCCCGCCTCCCACCGCCCCGACCCCGGGATCGTCGCCCGCGCCGAGGACATCGCCGCGTCGACCGGCGGCGCGGTGCTCGTCACCGACGATCCGCGCGAGGCGGTCGACGGCGCCACTGCCGTGATCACCGACACCTGGGTCTCCATGGGCCAGGAGGGCGAGGACGGCCGCGGCGAGGAGACCTTCGCCCCCTTCCAGGTCACCTCCGAGCTGATGGCGCTCTCCGGCGGGATCTTCCTGCACTGCCTGCCCGCCTATCGCGGCAAGGAGGTCACCGCCGAGGTCATCGACGGTCCCGTCTCCGTGGTGTGGGACGAGGCGGAGAACCGCCTCCACGCCCAGAAGGCCCTGCTGACCTGGCTGCTCGAGCACCCCGACGAGAGCACCGCCGCCCACGCCGTCGCGCACGTCCGCACCCGCGGCGCCCGGGAGCGCGCATGAGCGACTCCCGGCGCGCCCTCGCGCAGACCAAGACCTCGCGCCAGCAGCGCATCGTGCAGCTGCTGACCCACGAGGAGGTCTCCTCCCAGTCGCAGCTCGCGCAGCTGCTGACCGCGGAGGGGATCGAGGTCACCCAGGCGACCCTCTCGAGGGATCTCGTCGAGCTGCAGGCCGAGAAGGTCCGCGGCTCCGCCGGGAGCCTCGTCTACCGCCTCCCGCCCGAGGGCGGCACCGCCCGTCCCGTCGGCGCCGAGGGCGAGCTGCTCGAGGCGCGCCTGCCGCGGCTGGCCGAGGGGCTGCTCGTCTCCGCCGAGGCGAGCGGGAACCTCGTCGTCGTGCGCACCCCGCCCGGCGGCGCCCAGTACCTCGCCTCCGCGATGGACCGCTCCGTCATGCCCGACGTGCTCGGTACCATCGCCGGGGACGACACCGTCCTGCTGGTCTCCCGGGACCCCGCCGGCGGTGACCGCCTCGCCGAGCGGCTCCTCGACCTGGCCGAGGGCCGGCGCGAGCTCGGCGCCCTCGACGAGGACGAGGGCGGCGAGGCGCCGTGACGGCGCGCACCGGGCAGGTCCGCCCTTCGGCCCCCGCCGGGACGACCCCGGCACCCTGACCTCGCAGACCCTGACCTCGCCCACCTCCGGACCCAGGGACCGGGCCCCCGCGCCCGTCCCGCCGCCGCACGGCCCGCCCCGGCCATCGCAGCACCACCCCGACCACCACTGAACCCCCACGACCTAGGAGCACCCCTCATGACCGAGAAGATCGTCCTCGCCTACTCCGGCGGACTCGACACCTCCGTCGCCATCGGCTGGATCCACGACGCCACCGGCGCCGACGTCATCGCCTGCGCGGTCGACGTGGGCCAGGGCGGCGAGGACCTCGAGGTCATCCGCCAGCGCGCCCTGGACTGCGGCGCCGTCGAGGCCTACGTCGCCGACGCCCGCGACGAGTTCGCGAACGAGTACTGCATGCCCGCCCTCAAGGCGAACTCGCTGTACATGGACGCCTACCCGAACGTCTCCGCGATCTCCCGCCCCGTGATCACCAAGCACCTGGTCAAGGCCGCGAAGAAGTACGGCGCCACCACCGTCGCCCACGGCTGCACCGGCAAGGGCAACGACCAGGTGCGCTTCGAGGTCTCGATCACCTCGCTCGCCCCCGAGCTCAAGTGCATCGCCCCCGTGCGCGACCTCGCGCTGACCCGCGACAAGGCCATCGAGTACGCCGAGCGCAAGGGCCTGCCGATCGCGACCACCAAGCACAACCCCTTCTCCATCGACCAGAACGTCTGGGGCCGCGCGATCGAGACCGGCTTCCTCGAGGACATCTGGAACGAGCCCACCAAGGACGTCTTCTCCTACACCGACGACCCGGCCTTCCCGCCGGTCGCCGACGAGGTCGTCATCTCCTTCGCGCAGGGCGTCCCCGTCGCGATCGACGGCCGCGCCGTCACCCCGCTCGAGGCGATCCAGGAGCTCAACCGCCGCGCCGGCGCCCAGGGCATCGGACGCATCGACATCGTCGAGGACCGCCTGGTGGGCATCAAGTCCCGCGAGGTCTACGAGGCGCCGGGCGCGATGACGCTGATCACCGCCCACCAGGAGCTCGAGCGCGTGACCCTCGAGCGCGAGCAGGCCCGCTTCAAGCGCCAGGTCGGCGACCGCTGGACCGAGATGGTCTACGACGGCCAGTGGTTCTCCCCGCTGAAGAAGTCGCTGGACGCCTTCATCGAGGACACCCAGCGCTACGTCAACGGCGACATCCGCCTGACCCTGCACGGCGGCCGCGCCACCGTCACCGGACGCCGCTCGGAGACCGGCCTGTACGACTTCAACCTCGCCACCTACGACGAGGGCGACACCTTCGACCAGGCCAGCGCCCGCGGCTTCATCGACATCTACGGCCTCGCCGCCAAGCAGGCCGCGGCCCGCGACGTGGCGCTCGGCAACGGCGAGGACCTCGACGCCGCCGAGGAGCAGGCATGAGCGACGCCCCCTCCGCGAACTCGCACGGTGAGCCGACGGGCGCCCTCGGTCCCGGGGCCGACGCGTCGGCCGCGCAGGAGAGCGCCGCGCTGTGGGGCGGACGCTTCGGCTCCGGTCCGGCGGCCGCGCTGGCGGCGCTGTCCGTGTCCACGCACTTCGACTGGCGGCTCGCCCAGTACGACCTGCGCGGCTCGAAGGCGCACGCGAACGTGCTCCACGCCGCCGGGCTGCTGACCGACGAGGAGCTCGCCGGGATGCAGGACGCGCTGGACCGCCTCGCGGCCGACGTCGCCTCCGGCGCTTTCGCCGCAGCCCCCGAGGACGAGGACGTGCACACCGCCCTCGAGCGCGGCCTGATCGAGCGGGCGGGGAAGGACCTCGGCGGCAAGCTGCGGGCCGGGCGCTCCCGCAACGATCAGATCGCGACCCTGATCCGCCTGTTCATCCGCGACCAGGCCCGTGCGGTCGGCGAGCAGGTCCTGGACCTCGTCGACGTGCTCGTGGCCCGCGCCCGCGAGGTGCACGGCGCGCCCATGCCGGGCCGCACCCACCTCCAGCACGCCCAGCCGTTGCTGCTCAGCCACCACCTGCTGGCCCATGCCTGGCCACTGCTGCGGGACGTGGAGCGGCTGCGGGACCTGGACGCCCGCGCGGACTCCTCCCCGTACGGCTCGGGCGCCCTGGCGGGCTCGAGCCTGGGCCTGGACCCGCAGGCCGTCGCCCGCGAGCTCGGGTTCGGCGACTCGGTGTGGAACTCGATCGACGGGACCGCCTCGCGGGACCTGACGGCGGAGTTCTCCTTCGTGCTGGCGATGATCGGCATCGACCTCTCGCGTCTCGCGGAGGAGGTCATCCTGTGGAACACGAAGGAGTTCTCGTTCATCACGCTGGACGACTCCTACTCCACCGGCTCCTCGATCATGCCGCAGAAGAAGAATCCCGACATCGCCGAGCTCGCCCGCGGCAAGGCCGGGCGCGTGGTGGGCGACCTGGTGGGGCTGCTGACCACGCTCAAGGCGCTGCCGCTGGCGTACAACCGCGACCTGCAGGAGGACAAGGAGCCGGTCTTCGACCAGGTCGACTCGCTCGACCTCGTGCTCCCGGCCTTCACCGGGATGATGGCGACACTGACCTTCCACACGGAGCGGATGGCGGAGCTGGCCCCGCAGGGCTTCTCCCTCGCCACCGACATCGCCGACCACCTCGTGCGCCGCGGCGTCCCGTTCCGGGTCGCGCACGAGATCTCCGGCTCCTGCGTGAAGGTCGCCGAGGAGCAGGACAAGGAGCTGTGGGACCTCACCGACGATGAGCTCGCCGGGATCTCCGAGCACTTCGACCCCTCGGTCCGGGAGGTGCTCTCCGTCGAGGGCTCCATCGCCTCCCGCGATGCGAAGGGCGGCACCGCCCCGGTGCGGGTGGCCGAGCAGACCGACGCCGCGGCCGCCCAGGTCGCCGGTCTGCGCTCCTTCACCCGGGACCGCGCCGAGGGCTGACACCCGCGCGACGAGGCGGCGCTCCGGGCCCTGCCTGCCGGGCGAGCTCCGCCCCTGGGTGGCCGGGCGCCGCGCCGCGACACCCGCCTCCCGGCGCGGTGTCCACCGGAGGGATGGGAGAGGCCCGGGACCTGCACATGACAGGTCCCGGGCCTCTCGCATGCCGTCCACGACCGCCGACGCCGTCGGGCCCGCGCGCGATATCGCGTGGCACCCCGCCCTGTGAGTGGGGGACAATGACCGTGGCCCCGACCGGGCGCCGCACCGCACCACCGAGAGGAAACGATCGATGCATTCCGTCCTGGACGAGCTCGCCTGGCGAGGACTCGTCGTGCAGACCACCGGGCGCGAGGCGCTCGGAAGCGCTCTGGCGGACGGACCGATCAGCCTCTATTGCGGCTTCGACCCGACCGCCGCCTCCCTTCACGTCGGCCACCTGACCCAGGTGCTCACGATGCGTCGCCTGCAGCTGGCCGGCCACCGCCCCTTCGCCCTCGTGGGCGGGGCGACCGGTCTGATCGGCGACCCCCGCATGTCCGGCGAACGCGTGCTCAACGACGCCGAGATCGTCGCGACCTGGGTCGAGAGCCTGCGCGGCCAGATCTCCCGCTTCCTCGACCTCGAGGGGGAGTTCGGCGTGACCATGGTGAACAACCTCGACTGGATCGGGCAGATGAGCGCGCTCGACTTCCTGCGGGACATGGGCAAGCACTACCGCATGGGCACGATGCTCGCGAAGGACACCGTCGCCCGCCGCCTCCAGAGCGATGAGGGCATCAGCTACACGGAGTTCAGCTACCAGGTCCTGCAGGGCATCGACTACCTCGAGCTGCATCGCCGGCACGGGGTGTCCCTGCAGTACGGGGGCAACGACCAGTGGGGCAACCTCCTCTCCGGGGTCGATCTCATCCACAAGGTGGAGGGGCACGAGGTCCATGCGCTGACCACTCCGCTGGTCACCAAGGCCGACGGCACCAAGTTCGGCAAGAGCGAGGGCGGTGCGGTGTGGCTGGACGCGGAGCTCACCAGCCCCTACGCCTTCCACCAGTTCTGGCTCAACGCGGCCGATGCGGACGTCGTGAACTACCTGCGCTTCTTCACCTTCCGCAGCCAGGAGGAGATCGCCGAGCTGGAGCACGCCACCGAGACGGCCTCGCACGAGCGTGCAGCGCAGAGGGCCCTGGCCGACGAGCTGACCACGATGGTCCACGGGGCCCGGGCCACCGAGCAGGCGAAGGCCGCCGCGGCCGTGCTGTTCGGACGCGGCGACGTGCACGCGCTGGACGAGCAGACCGTCCTCGCCATCGCTCGCGAGCTGCCCGGGGCGGAGGTCTCCGCGACCACGCCGCTGGTCGACGCGTTCGTCAGCGCTGGCATCGCTCAGTCCAAGGGCGCGGCCCGACGGGACGCCGACGGGGGAGGACTCTCCGTGAACGGGGAGAAGATCTCCGCCGACGAGCTCGCACGGGAGGTCGGAGAGCTCGACGCGCTGCCGGGGGCGAGGCTCCTGCTGCGTCGCGGTCGCAAGAACGCCGCGATGGTGCACCGCCTCGACTGACCGGTCCGTCGCGTCGACTCCCCATGTCGACACGACGGCGCGGATCCCGCCACTGCCCCACCGAGCCCCGCCACTCGACGCACAGTCGAGGGACGGGGCTCGGTGCGTATCCGGGGGCGTACCGGAATGGTGGACCGCCGGGCTCTCCGGAGCGGCCGTCCGCGGCAAGCGTTTAGCCGCCGACGAGCTTGCTTGTCAACCTGACGATAAGGGCCGGTGACCCCTCTCTCAAGCGTGGGTCACATTGGGATGAACGAGCGCTTTCCCGTCCCGCCTAAACGGAGGCTGACCTGGTAAAACGTCTGCCCAGCAGGGTGAACGGAGGTTGAACGGAGCGGCTTGACGGCCCCTCTCGGGACCCGTAATGTTCCTTCTTGTCAGCAGCGAGGACGCAGACGCGAAGGGCCGAGAGCCTCCCCCGGGAGGAGCGAGGACCTGAGCGACTGGGAATCACTGCAGATCCGCCGGGACGAGCGATCGGACCAGCGGCCGTGACTCGGACACGGAAGGATCGCATCGCGATCCGGAGGTGACCGGGACCACACGGAGCGGAGTTGGACCTGGCCGCGAAGAACTGCTAGAGTAGTGACTCGCGCCGGGACGACGAAGCAAGTAGAAGTCGTCGGACGGGATCCCCCGCCGGCAACGAGCCTCAGAGATGAACCGCCGCAGCGGGTACTCGACGATGTGCGCGTGTTGCTTGATATCTCAATAGCG
>NZ_KV788809.1:0-10593 GCF_001807385.1 Brachybacterium sp. HMSC06H03
CGCCATACGGCGGGGGCTCTCGCATGTCAGGCGTCGCTCACTTCTTGTTGCGGCGCTGGTGACGGGTCTTGCGAAGCAGCTTGCGATGCTTCTTCTTGGACATGCGCTTGCGTCGCTTCTTGACGACAGAACCCATAGGTAGCCTCTGTTCTGCAGGACGAGCCTGCGGTGTGATGCTGCGGATCTCAGATGCGCGGCCGGTCAGCGTGCGGGGCAGGCTGAGCAGTCTCCCGGGCCGACGCCCGGCCGACGCCACGGTCGACGATCCACTCTACACCGTCCCACCGCCTCACTCACCGTGCGCGAGTGCGAGATCGCTCGCAGCCTGCCGTGCCTGGTGCAGCGTCTCGTCGACCGGCTCGACGACGAGATCCTGCGCGGTCCCCCGCACCCGGGCAGTGAGCAGGCGCCGCGCCCGACGACGGTGCCAGGCGCCGCTCATCGCGGCGATGGCGGAGCCTGCGACGCCCAGCAGGATCCCCGCCGCGATCGCGAGGACCAGCATCACCGTGGGCAGCGGGATCGGGATCCACAGCTCCTCGACCATCGGCATCGGCGGCGGGGGCACCCCGAGGAAGGCGAGCGCGGCGTTCAGGCCCAGCCAGCCGAGGCCCACCACGCCTATCAGCAGCGCGAGCCACTGCAGCACGTCCAGCACCCGCCACCACCAGGAGGTCTCCCCCGCGCGGAGGTCCGCCTCCGCGACCGCCTGGTCCAGGGCGTCCGGGAGCGCCTCCTCCTCGGAGCGGGCCGCGGCGCGGACGGCGGCGCGCCAGGGATCGCTGCCGCCGGCCGAGGCGTCGTCGGCGAATCGGCGCACGCCCCCGGAGGCGCGCGCGGAGGCCGCGGCGTCCGGGGCGGGCAGGGAGGTGCGCTCGAGGCCCTCCCCGTCGCGACCTCGGCCGATGCCGAGCCGGGCCAGGGGATCCGCGCGGACGGAGCGGATCCAGCGCAGCGGCGGCCAGCCGACGCGGCGCGCCGCCCGATGGCGGTAGGAGCCGCCGACGGCGCGGGCGACGGGCTCGACCCGGGCGGCGAGGGAGAGGTCCCGGGCGAGGGTGTCGATCGCGGCGGGGCTCGAGCGCTCGGCCATGCCGCCGGGATCCGCGGCCTCGCGCAGCCGTGCGGCGGCTCCGCGCACGTCGGCCCGATGCCGCTCGACCACGGCCTCGCGGCTGCGGGCGATGCCGAGCAGGTGCTCGCGCAGCTCCTCGATCCCCTCCCCGGTCTCGGCGGAGGCGGCGAGGACGGGCGCGCTCTCGAGCCCGTCGGCGCGGGCGATCGCGGCGAGGGAGGCGAGCACGCCCTCGCGCTCGGCCTCGCGGAGCCGGTCCACCTGGTTCAGGACCAGCACGGTGACGGCGTCGTGGCCGGCGAAGGGACGCACGAACTCGTGGTGCAGCAGCGCGTCGGCGTACTTCTGCGGGTCGGTGACCCACACGATCACGTCGACCATCCCGGTCATGCGCTCGGCGATGTCGCGGTGGGCGGATTCGACCGAGTCGAGGTCCGGCAGGTCCAGCAGCACGACGCCGGGAGTCCCGGCCTCGGTGCGGCGGGCACGACGGCCGCGGGCAGGCTCGTTGGCCGCCCGGGCCAGCGCCGTGCCCTCGTCGAGGGCGTGGCGCTCCTCGACCTCGAGCCAGTCCAGCAGCGCCTCGCTGCCCGCGTCGCCGAGCACGGCGGCGAGCGGCGCGGAGGTGGTGGGGCGGCGCACCGCCGCGCGGGCCACGTCCTTGCCGATCAGGGCGTTCAGCAGGGAGGACTTCCCGGAGCCGGTCGCGCCGAACAGTCCGATCACGGTGTGCTCGGCGGAGAGGGCGCGGCGGCGGTCGATCCTCTCCAGCAGCTCGGTCGTCCCGGTCAGGGCCTCGCCGGGGGCGATCCCGTCGAGCGCGGCGAGCGCCCGGTCCAGGGCGTCGAGCCGCTCGTGCAGCGGGGTGGTGCGGGGGCGGCGGAGGCTCATCGGGTCTCCTCCCGGATGTCGCGGGCGAGGGCGGCGAGCGCCTCGGCGTCGGCCTCGAGCTCCTCCGCGGCGTCGTCGTCGCCGAGCGCGTCGAGCCGGTCGAGGAAGGGGGCGGAGCGCTCGGCGACCAGGGCGTCGAGCCGGCCGGTGAGGGACTCCCGGGCGGCCTTCGCCATGCGCCTGACCGCCTCGTCGCCGAAGATCGCCTCGAGCAGCCGCTGACCGACGACGGCGGTCGCGGCCCCGGCGCCGACCTCGAGGCCGGTGGGGATGAAGGCGGTGGAGGCGAAGACGACGACCATCAGCGCGACGCCGACGACGTTCACGCCGAGAGAGAGCACCCGCGCCTTCGTGCGGCGGTCGGCGCCCTCGGCACGGACCAGCTCGAGCACGTCGCCCTGCCAGGCGCGCACCGCGGCGCGGACCTGCTCGGGGTAGTCCTCGTCGATCCGGGTGAGGTCCTGGCCCTCGGCGAGGGAGCGTCCGGCGGCGCTCGCGCGCCAGGCGGCGTCGGCCCGCTCGGCGCCGCGCGCCGTCTCGTCGACGACGACGTGGACGAGTCCGCTGCCGAGCGCCTGCTCGGCCTCGACCGCGGGGGCGGGGCGGCCCGAGAGCACCTGGCCGAGGCGGTCCCGGGCGCGGGTCACGAAGGTCTCCACGCCGCGGAAGAACTCGCCGGTCCCCACCACGTCCTGCCAGCGGGCGAGCACCTCGCCGCGCAGCAGGGAGCCGTCGCCGAGTGCGGCGTCGATCCGCTCCCGGGAGCCGGAGAACGCGGCCACGGCCTCCTCGCGCAGCCGCCGGCGCTCGTCGTCCTGGAGCGCGGCGTGCTCGGCGATGTCGTGGGCGGAGGCGGCGAGGCCGTCGACGGCGCCGGCGAGGGTGCGCCGGGCGATGCGGCGCCGTCCCTCCCCGTCGGCCGCGAGCGCGGTGAAGTGCGCGGCGAGCTCGGCGATCACCTCGGGCGGGAGCATGCCGTCGTCGTCGATCGTGCTCTCGGGGACCAGGAAGAGTCGGTCCACCTCGACGCCCTGCCGCTCGAGCATGGAGGTGAGGTCGGCGGCGAGCTCCTCGGCCACGCCGTCGCGGTCCGGGATGCGGTTCATGACCACGTCGACGGTCACGTCACGCTCGGCGGCGGTGCGCAGCACCTCCCAGGGCACGGCGTCGGCGTAGCGGTTGGCGGTGGTGACGAAGAGCCACAGGTCCGCGGCGCGCAGCAGCTGCCGGGCGAGCTCGCGATTGCCCTTCGCGACCGAGTCGATGTCCGGGGCGTCCAGCAGCGCGAGGCCCTGCGGGATCCGCTCCTCGGCGTGGAGGGCCAGCGAGGTCGCGGGGTCGACGTCACCGGTGGTGTCCTGCGCCCCGGGGGCCTCGGCGTCGGCGGCGCCGGGGCTCGTGCCCCCGTGGACGCGGGCGAGGCCGGGGAGGATGCGGGTGCCGGTGAACCAGGGCTCGTCGGCCGGGTGGTGGAGGAGCACGGGCCGGCGCGTGGTGGGGCGGATCGCGCCGGAGCGGCTGACGGGCGCGCCGACCAGGGCGTTGACGAGCGTGGACTTGCCGGCGCCGGTGGAGCCGCCGATCACGACCAGCAGCGGCGCGTCGAGGGAGGCCAGGCGGGGGGTGACGTGGTCGGCGAGCTGGGAGAGGGCGGCGCGGGCCTCGGTGCGGGCGGCCTCGGCGCCCTCGACGGGCAGCGGCAGCGTGAGCGTGCGCAGGTGCTCCGCGAAGGTGTCGAGCACCTGGGTGGTCCGATCGGTCATGGCTCCCCCGGAATGGTCGGGTGCGGGCCCCGGGCACGGGGCACCTGGACGTCATTGTGGCAGGTCGCCGGGAGTGTAGTCCCTGAATCGCGGGTCGTCCCGGCGAGGACCGGCCGATGGATCGGCCGGCCCGTCCCGGAACCGCTCAGTCCAGGAAGGGGTCCAGTCCCCACTCCGGGAAGGCGCCGCGGCGCGCCGCCTGGACCGCCCGGTCGAGCGGGTCCTCGGGGTCGAAGCCGTGCTCCCAGTCGCGCACGGCCAGGGGGCGGTCGTCGCCGAAGCGCCGCACCGACGGCTCCGGGGAGAGGCCGTGCTCGGCGCGGGCGAGCTCGGCCGCCGCGAGGAACTCCTGCGGCAGCGGGGCGGCCGGGTCGATCGGCTCGCCCGTCGCGACCGCGAGCAGGTGGGTCCAGGAGCGCGGGACCACGTCGATCACCGCGTACCCGCCGCCGCCGAGTGCGAGCCAGCGCCCGCCGCACACCTCGTCGGCCAGCTCCTTCATCAGCATCATCACCTCGCGCTGCGCCTCGAGGGTGACGGAGAAGTCCGCCAGCGGGTCGCTGCGGTGGGTGTCGGCGCCGTGCTGGGTGACCAGCAGCGTGGGCTTCACCGCCCGGACCAGGGCGGGGACGGTCGCACGGATCGCCCGCACCCAGCCGTCGGCGGTGGTGCGGGGCGGGAGCGGGACGTTGATCGCGGTGCCCTGCGCGGAGGGTCCGCCGGTGTCCTGGACGAAGCCGGTGCCGGGGAAGAGCCTCTCGCCCGTCTCGTGGATCGAGAGGGTCACGGCGCGCGGCTCGTCCCACAGGGCGCGCTCGACGCCGTCGCCGTGGTGGACGTCGACGTCGACGTACATCACCCGCTCCTCGCCCCCGTCCAGAGCCCGGCGCACGGCGAGGGCGGCGTCGTTGTAGACGCAGAAGCCGGAGGCGCTGCCGGGCTTGGCGTGATGCATTCCGCCGGCGAGGTTGACCGCGCTGCGCACGTGGCCGGAGAGGATTGCGTCGACCGCGGCGAGGGAGCCGCCGGCGATGCGGGCGGAGGCGGAGTGCATGCCGGGGAAGGGCGGGACGTCGTCCCCGCCGATGCCGAAGGAGATCAGCTCGTCGAGGTCCTCGGCGCTCAGCCCCTCGAAGCCGGGCGAGGACCGC
Organism: Brachybacterium sp. HMSC06H03; assembly: GCF_001807385.1. Taxonomy (NCBI): domain Bacteria; kingdom Bacillati; phylum Actinomycetota; class Actinomycetes; order Micrococcales; family Dermabacteraceae; genus Brachybacterium; species Brachybacterium sp. HMSC06H03. The sequence continues at coordinate 4,881 of NZ_KV788809.1, forward strand.
CTGACTGCCTGCACCAGGGCGGGTTCGTGGACGGCGTGGATCTCCTCGTCGCTCGCGACGGGGGCGGGCAGGGTCCGCACGCACTCGCGGTCCAGCACCCCGGCCGCGCCTGCGAGGATCCGGGTGAGCGTGAGGCGGATCGGGGCCATCGGGTGGTAGGGCCCGAAGTCGTACTCGCACAGGGCGTCGTCCCAGACGATCCCGACGCCGTCGGGGACGGGGACCTGGACAGGAGCGGGCACGTCGGCGGGCATGAGGTGAGCGTACCGAGGATCGCGAGGGACGGGTGTTCGCCCGGGACGGGTCTAGACTGCCGCGGACGCGACCGCCGGTCGCCACGAGCACGAGGGATGCGATGACCGAACGGGGAACCCGGCCCACCCGCCGGCGGCTGTCCGGCCCTGCCCCGCGCGCCCGCCGGCAGGGTCTGCGCGACCACGCCAGGTCGCTGTCCAAGGCGACCCCGGCCCGGATCGCGCTGGGTGTGTTCACCCTGCTGATCGGCGTGTTCACGGCGCTCCTCTCGCTGCCGATCGCGACGCGCGACGGTCAGGGCACCGACCTCATCGACGCACTGTTCACCGCCGTCTCCGCGATCTGCGTGACCGGGCTCGTCACCGTCGACACCGGCACCCACTGGTCGACCTTCGGGCTGACCGTGATCATGGTCGCGGTGAAGCTCGGCGGCCTGGGGCTGATGACCGTCGCCTCCCTGCTGAGCATCTCGGTGATGCACCGGCTCGGTCTCGCCCAGCGGGTGATCACCGCGCAGGAGACCCGCGCCGAGCGGCTCGCCGAGGTGGGCGGGGTGCTGCGGGTCATCCTCATCACCTCCACCGCCTTCGAGATCGCGACCTTCGTGGCCCTGACCCCGTACATGTTCGTCACCGAGCACGGGGTCGGGGAGTCGCTGTTCCTGGGTCTGTTCTATGCGATCAGCGCCTTCAACAACGCGGGCTTCGTGCCCGAGGCCGCGGGCACCGCGCAGTACCTCGGCGATCCGTTCTTCTCCATCCCGATCGGTCTCGCCGTGCTGGTCGGCTCCCTCGGCTTCCCCGTGATCCTGGTGGTGGTGCGGAAGCTGCGCACCCCGCGGAGGTGGAGCGTCCACGCGAAGCTGACCCTCACCACGACGGCGCTGCTGCTGGTGGTCGGGTTCGGCGGCTATCTCGCGATGGAGTGGTCCAACCCCGCCACCCTGGGCAACCAGGACGTGGGCACGAAGGTGCTCGCCGCCGGGTTCGCCGCGATCATGCCGCGATCAGGCGGCTTCGCGACGCTGGACGTGGGCCAGCTGACCACCGAGTCGCGCCTGCTGACGGACCTGCTGATGTTCATCGGCGGCGGCTCCGGCTCCACCGCGGGCGGCATCCGCGTGACCACCTTCGCGCTGCTGATGCTGTCGATCTGGGCGGAGATCCGGGGCAACCCCGACGTCGAGGTGTTCGGCCGGCGCATCCCCCACGACACGATCCGCCAGGCCATCGGGGTGCTCGTCATGAGCGCCACGATCGTGTTCGCGGCGACCTTCGTGCTGCTGCGGATGACCCCGTACTCGCTGGACCAGGTGCTCTTCGAGTCGCTGTCCGCCTTCGGCACCGTGGGGCTGTCCACCGGGATCACCCCGTCGCTGCCCACCGAGGCGAAGGCCGTCCTCGCGCTGTGCATGTACGTGGGACGACTCGGGCCGATGACCCTGGGCGCCGCCCTCGCCGTCCGCTCCCGGGTGCGGATGATCCAGTACCCCGAGGAGCGGCCGATCGTGGGCTGAGCCCCGACGGGGACCGGCCTAGACTGAGCCGGCCCCGACCCGATCCCCGACCGCGCCCGACCTGAAGGAGCCGACATGTCCCGCACCGCCCGCGACGAGGGCGTCCTCGTGATCGGCCTGGGCCGCTTCGGCGCCGCGATCGCCCTGACCCTCGAGAAGCTCGGCACGCAGGTGCTCGCGATCGACACCGATCCGGACCTCGTCCAGAAGTACTCCGGCCAGCTCACCCACGTGGTGCGGGCCGATGCGACCCAGTCCGAGGTGCTCGAGCAGGTCGGTGCCGGCGACTTCCGCATCGCGGTGGTGGGCGTGGGCACCTCGATCGAGTCCAGCGTGCTGATCGCGACGAACCTCGTGGACCTCGGCAAGCCCGTGATCTGGGCGAAGGCGATCTCGCCCGCCCACGGCCGGATCCTGCAGCGCATCGGCGCCCACCACGTCGTCTATCCCGAGGCCGATGCCGGCAAGCGGGTCGCGCACCTGGTCAACGGCCGCCTCATGGACTTCATCGAGTTCGACGACGACTTCGCGATCGTGAAGATGCGCCCGCCGCGCGAGGTGCAGGGCATGACCCTCGCCGACTCCGACATCCGCAAGCGCTTCGGCGTGACCGTGGTGGGCGTGAAGTCACCGGGCAAGGACTTCACCTATGCGGTGCCGGAGACGGTGGTCGCCGCGCACGACCTGCTGATCGTCTCCGGCCGCACGGGCCAGATCGAGAAGTTCTCCCAGCGCGCCTGAGCGCCGCGGGCACCATGCGCGCCGACCAGGGCGAGCACCGGCTCTCCCGGGCCTGGGCCTGTGCTTCCGGGGCCGGAACGGCCGTGGCAGGTCCGCTCCGGGCCTGGCGTGGCGGGGTGTGGTCAGGTGCCGGCGCGTGGCGGGGTGTGGTCAGGTACCGGCGCGTGGCGTACCTCTATGCCTATATCGGCGTAGCGGTACGCCACGCGCCATCACCTGACCATCTGACGGTGTCGCGGCCGGAGGGGCAAGGGTCACCCTCCCCGCTGATCTCCTACCGCTCGCAAGCTCGCAGCACGTCGATCAGCCCTTGCTCATCGCTCGGGAGGAGTCGGCCGCGGCGGCCATGGCGGCGGCGACGCCGGCGCGCACGCCCTCCCGTTCGAGGGCGGCCAGGCCCTGCACGGTGGTGCCGCCGGGGCTGGAGACCGCGTTCTTCGCGACGGCCGGGTGGGTGCCGCTCTCGGTGAGCATGGTCGCGGCGCCGCGCACCGTCTGCTGCACGAGGGAGGCGGCGAGGTTGCGCTTCAGCCCGAGCCGCACGGCCTCGTCGGTCATCGCCTCGATGATCGTGAAGACGAAGGCGGGCATCGAACCGGCGGTGCCGATGAAGGCGTGCACCTGCTCCTCGGTGATGTCCACGGCCACGCCGGCGCTCGAGAACAGGGCGTGCAGCAGCGCATGCTGCTCGTCGGAGACGGCGTCGCCGCGCATGAGGCCCACGGCCCCCTCCCCCACCGAGATGGGGGTGTTCGGCATGGCACGGGCGACGGCGGTGCCCGACGGGAGCGCGTCCTGGATCTTCGCGAGGGTGGTGCCGGCGGCGAGGGAGAGCACCACGGCGCCGCCGGGGAGGTCGTCCCGCAGCTCGGCGACGAGGTCGAGGATCTGGTAGGGCTTCACGCCGAGGACGACGACGTCGGCGCCCTCGATCGCCTCGGCGCGGGAGGCGGCGGCGGTCGCGCCGAGCTCCTCCGCGGCGCGCTCGCTGCTGGCCGGGCTCGAGTTCGCGATCCGCAGGTTCTCGGGGCGCACCCCGGCGTCGAGCATGGTGCGGCCGACGGGCCCGCCCATGTTCCCGGCCCCGATCAGGGCGACGTGGACGGCGGAGAGGTCGATGCTGTCGGTGCTCGTGTCAGTCATGCCGCCAGGGTACGGCGCAGGCGTCGCGCCGCGGGGGCCGTCCCGGCGGGCGCCCTCGGGCCTACGACGCGCTGGCGGCGAGGCGGGACTCGACGAGGACGAGCAGCTGCACGGCCGCCACGCCGACGAGGGCGAGCAACAGCATCAGCGGCCAGTCCGCGCCCGGGACCTGCAGGGCGCCCGAGGCGTCCTGCCACGGCCAGAGGCTGCGCAGGGCGCCGATCATGACTCCTGCGAGCACCACCATGGTGCCGCGGTGGTGACGGGTCAGCAGGATCCGCATGAGTTTCACGATGACGACGAGCCCCACGAGCGCCCACAGCCCGAACCAGGCGATGTAGCCGAGGTCCCGCTGGTCCACGGCCTGCAGGGTGGGCTGGTAGAGGCCGACGCTCAGCAGCAGGAAGGACCCCGAGACGCCGGGCAGCACGAGCGCGCACACGGCGATCGCGGCGGCGGGGGCGACCACCCACGGGCTCGGCTCGAGGGAGGTCGAGGGCAGGGAGGTCAGCAGCAGCCCGCCGACCGCGCCGAGGGCGAACAGGCCGAGCTCCGCTCCGCGCCACGCCCCGCCGGAGAGCCGCACGGGCACCAGCACGGAGCCGGCGACGAGGCCGAGGAACAGGGCGCGCATCGTCTCGGGGTGGCTCTCGACGAGACCTGCGACGGGCCCGGCGACGGTGAGGACGGCGGCTGCCACGCCGACCAGCAGCGGGAGCACGAGCAGCCAGTTCACGCCTCGCAGCTGCTCACGCGCTCCGACGACGCGATCCGGCCCGGTCACGAGTCGACGAACGGCGGCGGTGATCCGGTGACCCGCCTCGATCAGCTCGTCGTAGATCCCGGTGACCAGCGCGACGGTGCCGCCGCTGACGCCGGGCACGGTCTCGACCACCCCGATCAGCGCGCCGCGCAGGAGGTTCCCGAGCGGATTGCGGTGGCGCGGGAGGGCGGTGTCGGCGGGCGCGGCGGCGGGGGCGGTGTCCGTCATGCAGCCAGCCTACGGAGCCGGGCGCCCGGTCCCGGCACTGGACGGAGCGGCGAGTGACCGACCCCGCGCCCGGTCACGGGAAGCGGTCGCCGGGACGGTCCGGGGCGAGCCGTGGCCCGCGCCCCGCCCGGTCAGCGGCCGCGGCCCCAGTGCGGGGGCACGTCGCCGCTGAGGCGGGCGTCGTTGGACTCGTCGGCCCCGGGCTCGGGGGCGTCCTCGGCGAGGCGGTCCGGGAGCACCTTCGGCTCCTCGCCGCGGGAAGCGGCGGGCGCGGCCGCGTCCTGCGCCTCCCAGTCGATCGGCTTGCCTGTCACGGAGGAGACGACGACCCGGCGGACGGGCCTCGCCGCTCTCCCGCGGGCCGACGCTTCCCCGTCGGCCGCGGAGCCGGTGCTCACTGCCGCTCCTGGTAGCGGCGGATCGCGCTGGAGACGGAGACGTCCAGCAGCACGGAACGCTGCTCGAAGCCGAGGAAGCTGCGCACCTCGGTGGCCAGGTGCTCCTCGAGCCGGGCGCGGCCGTCGGAGCAGATGTACTCCACCACCGCGTCGAAGTCGTCGCTGGAGTAGAAGCTCAGCGGGTGACCGGCGGGGATCTGCGGGCGGGGCAGACGATGGCGGATCGTGCCGACGCCGGAGGGCGAGTCGGAGCTCTCCTCCTCCTGGACCAGGCGCAGCGCCCGGTCCAGGGCGCGACGGATCCGCTCGGCCTCCCCGTCGGGGTCGATGAACAGGGCCCAGGACCACACGCGCTCGGTCGCCCAGCCGGCGGCCTCGAGACGCTCGGCCCGCAGCCGGTCGCGCTCGCGCTGGCTGGGGGTGTCGACGTAGTGGGCGCCGTCGGTGTCCACGGCCAGCAGGAGTCGGCCGGGCATGTCCGGATGGCCGAGCGCGAGCTCGATCCGGTCCGAGGACAGGCCGAAGTCCCGCTCGACCAGCAGGCCGAGCCGGCGCAGGCGGTCGGCGAGGTCCTGGACGAGCGCGTCGGTCTCGAGCTCGCGCGGGGCTCGCTCGGCCTCCGGCTCGGGCCGCGCGGCGGCGGGCTCGTCGGTGTCGGACGGCGCCTCG
>NZ_KV788810.1:0-3447 GCF_001807385.1 Brachybacterium sp. HMSC06H03
GCGCAGGTCGCTGATCGCGGCGGTCGCGGCGCGGTGCGCGGTCGCCTCCTCGACCAGCACCGCCCCCGCCCGCACGGCGAGCGCGAGGACCAGCAGGGCGAGCATCCCCGGGGCGTCCGCGGGGACGTCCCGCTCGACGAGCAGGCGCGCGCCGAGGTGCGCGATCACCAGCGCCGTGACGATCACGGACGCGGCCTGGACGAGTCCGAGGACCACGGTCCGCACGACATGGGCGCGCGCGGCGCGCACCTCCCGGACCAGACGGGGGTCCAGGGGCGCTCGCCGCGCGCGCGTGGGGGTGCTCACTCCTGGCCGAACGCTTCCCGGTAGCCCGCCCGGGCCCTCCGGACGAGGCCCTCGCCGGGGGCGGGGGAGTCCTCGTCGGTGATGCGATGGCGGAAGACCCGGTAGGTCCAGATCGTGTACGCGATGACGATCGGCAGCAGGATCGCGAGGGCGATCAGCATCACCGTCAGCGTGTGCTCGGTCGAGGAGGCGTTCGCGACGGTGAGCGAGTTCGCCGGGTCGTTCGAGGCCGGCATGACGTACGGGAACAGGCCGCCGAACAGGGTGATCGTCGCCGCGGCGATCGCGGTGGTGGTCGCGCCGAAGGCGAGGCCCTCACGACGGGCACGGCCCAGCGGCACCACCGCGATCAGCGCCGCCGCCGCGATCGCGAGCGGGATCAGGGTCCACGGCGTGTTCGAGTGCGCGAGCTGGAACCACAGCAGGTAGGCGGCGCCCGCCGCGATCGTCGGCCACACGAGCCGGCTCGCGAGGCGGTGGGCGTCCTGGCGCAGCGGGCCCTCGATCTTCAGGGTCAGGTACAGGGTGCCGTGCAGCCAGAACAGCAGCACGAACACGAGCCCGCCCAGCAGCGCGAAGGGGTTCAGCAGACCCAGCAGCGAGGTGGTCACCCAGTGGTTCTGGTCGATCGCGACGCCGGCGACGATGTTCGAGAAGGCCACGCCCCACAGCAGGGCCGGGGCGAAGCCGCCGATCACGTGCACCACGTCCCAGGAGGTGCGCCAGCGGTCGTCCTCGTGCTTCTCGCGCCACTTGAAGGCGCACACCCGCACGATCAGCACCAGCAGCAGGAGCAGCAGGGCGAGGTAGAAGCCCGAGAACAGGGTGGCGTACCACTCGGGGAAGGCCGCGAAGAGCAGCGCGCCGCCGGTGATCACCCACACCTCGTTGCCGTCCCAGACGGGGCCGATGGTGCGCAGGATCGTGCCGCGGGTGCCGGGGCCGCGGCGCCAGAAGGCCGCGACGTTCATCTGCACGCCGAAGTCGAAGCCCTCGAGCACGAAGTAGCCCAGGAAGAAGAAGCCGATCAGCGCGAACCAGAGGGTCTGCAGGACCGTGGGGTCGAGCATGGTGTCCATGAGCAGGTGGGTCCCTTCTCAGTAGTCGAAGGAGAGGGTGGGCGTGTCGAGCTCCTCGGTCCTCGGGTCCCGCTGTGGCAGCGGCGCGCCCTTCAGCGCGGCCTTCTGCATCATCCGGAACCAGATCACGGCGAGCACGCCGTAGACGAGGGTGAAGGCGACCAGCGAGGCGAGCACCATCCACGAGGGGTGGGCGGAGACGCCCTGCAGCGTCATCAGCCGCACGGTCGGGTCGTCGGGATTGGGGTGGACGACCCAGGGCTGACGGCCGATCTCGGTGAACACCCAGCCGGCGGAGTTGGCGAGGAACGGCATCGGGATCGCGAGCACGGCGAACCACTGGAAGGCCTTCGATCCGGTGGTGCGGGCGTTCTCTCCCTTGCCGCGGGTGACCCACAGCGCCCAGAGGGCGAGGATCCCGCTGAACGCCGCGAGGCCCATCATCAGGCGGAAGGACCAGTAGGTGACGAAGAGGTTCGGGCGGTAGTCGGCCTCGACCTCCTCGCCGTGGATGTTCGTCGCGGTCTCGCCGAACTCCTCCTTGTACTGGGCGTTGAGGTCGTCGACGCCCTGCAGCGTCGCATCGAAGGTGTGGGTGGCGAGGAAGGAGGTCACGTACGGCACCTCGATGAGGTGGGTGACGTCCCCGCACTGCTCGGCGAAGGCGTCGGGGCCGCCGATGGTGAGGATCGAGAAGCTCGCACCGGTCTCCGTCTCGCACAGCGCCTCGGCCGACGCCATCTTCATCGGCTGCTGCTTGAACATGATCTGGGCCTGGAAGTCGCCGGAGATCACCAGCACGATCGCGGAGACGAACATCGCCACCACGCCGAAGCGGACGGTGGGTCGGTAGAGGTCACGGGCGGCGCGATGCTGCTCCTGGCCCTCCTCGGTCTCCAGCCCCATCTCGCGGGCGGCCCGGTGGTGCCTGACCATGTGCCAGGAGGCGACGCCGGTGAGGAACGCGCCGGCGACGAGCCAGGCGCCGGAGACGACGTGGGGGAAGGCCGCCATCGCCGTGACGTTCGTGAGCACGGCGAGGATCGAGCCCTGCGAGGGATCGAGCTCGGCCCGCCCCGTCTCGGGGTTCAGCAGCGCGCCGACGGGATGCTGCATGAACGAGTTCGCGGCGATGATGAAGTAGGCCGAGAGCGTGGTGCCCAGCGCCACCGCCCAGATCGTCAGCAGGTGGATCTTCTCGGGCATCTTCCCCCAGCCGAAGATCCACAGCCCCAGGAAGACGGACTCGAGGAAGAAGGCGGCGAGGCCCTCCAGCGCCAGCGGCGCCCCGAAGACGTCGCCGACGAAGCGGGCGTACTCGGACCAGTTCATCCCGAACTGGAACTCCTGCACGATGCCGGTGGCGATGCCGATGCCGAAGTTCACGATCAGCATCGACCCGAAGAACTTCGTCATCCGGGTCCAGGCGTCCTTGCGCACGGGATCCTTCGCGAACACGGCACGGGTGTTCATGATCGCGACGAGCAGGGACAGCCCGATCGTCAGCGGCACGAAGATGAAGTGGTACACGGTGGTGATGCCGAACTGCCACCGTGCCAGGTCGAGGGTTTCCATGGATCCTCCCGAGTGGACGACACGCTGTCATGAAAACTAGAGCGGCCGCGCGCACCGCCCCGGGGACCATGGTCCCCTTCCGCGGCGGCAGATGCACGCTGTGCCATACTGGCCAAGGCACTCTCCTGCTCCGTACCGGGCGGGGGAACCTCCCGGCGTCGTGACGTCGAGCACCGGCCACGCGGACTCACCGCGACCGCAGTGCTCCCCGCGATCGGCATCGCAGCGCTCCCGCGTGGAGCTGCGCGACGGTGAGGGCCAGAGACTTCCGTCCCCAGGGACGATGACCAGACGGGGCCAGGGTGCGCTGGCCCTCCAGAAGGAGACGGCCGCATGGCTGACAGCACCCAGAATCCCGAGAACGACGCGTCGAACGACGGAGCACCCCCGGCACGGCGACGCCGCCGCGCGGGAGCCCCGGCCGGTGCCCCCGCCGTGACCCCGGAGCCCGCTGCGGCGCCCGAGGACGCCGCACCGCGCACCGTCG
>NZ_KV788811.1:0-1119 GCF_001807385.1 Brachybacterium sp. HMSC06H03
GCCCGGGCCCGCGCCTCCCGCCCCCGCGTTCCCCTGGCCCTGCCCGCCCTGGACGTCGGCGCCGCGCTGCGAACGCGGGTCGCGGCGAGGCCTCGCCCCGTGGTGCTCGTGGATCATCACGGCACGCTCACCGGAGGCGAGCTGCTGGACCTCGTGCGTCTGCACCGCAGCGGCACCGCCACGGCGGACCGCGCCGGCCTCGCGGCCCTGCCGGCCGAGGCCCCGCTGCGCCAGGTGCTCGCCGCGGTTCTCGCCGGCCCCGACGTGCTGGAGCTGCGCTCGAGCGGCTCCACCGGTGCTCCCCGGCCGCAGCGGCGCGGTCCCCTCTCCCCCGCGCAGCTGCTCTCCCTGGCGGACCTCGCCCGTCGGATCGGTCTGCGGCCGGGCCGGGTCACGGCCTGCGCCGCGCCGGGGGTGCACGGCCACGGCCTGGTGGCGACGCTGGGGGCCCTCGCCCTCGGCGCCCCGCTGGTGGACCTCACGCATCTGCCCGCCGCGGAGCGCATCGCCCTGCTGCACCGCACCTCGCCCGCGCTGCTGACCGGGGTGCCGGTGCACCTCGCGGACCTGCTGCGCGCGGACCGGGAGCTCGGCGGCGGGCGTCCGCTCGCGATCGACCGCGTCGTCGCGGGCTCCGACGTCCTCTCCCCCGTGCTGCGCGCGGACCTCGCGCGCCACTTCCGGGCACGGGTCCACGACGTCTACGGCACCACCGAGACCGGCTCGCTGTGCGTGGACGGTCGCCCTCTGCACGGCGTGCACCTGCGGGAGCTCGACGGGCTGCTGTGCGCCAGCACCCCGTTCACGGGCGGTCGGGAGCTGGTCACCGATCGCGGGGAGATCAGGGCCGATGGGAGGGTGCGTGTGCTGGGCCGGGCGGACGGCTCGGTCTCCTCCGGCGGGATGCTCCACGACCCCGCCGCGACGGTGCGCGTTCTGCGCTCCGCTCCCGGCGTCGCGTCGGCGCGGCTGCAGGTGGTGCCCGATGCGCGCTTCGGCGTGCGGACCCTCGCCGAGGTGGTCCTCGCCCCGGCCGCGGCGGACACGGTGCCGCCGAGCGCCGAGGAGCTCCGGACCCTGGTGCGGGACCGGCTGGGCGCCGCGGCGGTGCCCCGCGAG
>NZ_KV788812.1:0-3377 GCF_001807385.1 Brachybacterium sp. HMSC06H03
GACGAGGGCGAGCTCGCCCGAGGTCGGCGGCTGCGGCGCGCCGGTCGCGGCCGAGTAGGGCCGGTCGGCCCCGCCCGCGGTCGCGAAGGGCGCGGAGCGGTGGGTGTTGTCGACGGAGGCGACAGTGATCGCGCTCTCGGCCACGCCCGGGGCGCCGCTCGAGAACAGGCCCGCGGCCCCCTCGTTGCCTGCGGAGATGACCACGGTGACGTCGTCGTCGACGAGCGTATCGACCATCTGCGCGGTCGGATAGTCCTGCCAGGTCATGAAGGAGGCGCCGAGGGACATGTTGACCACGTCCGCGCCGTCGTCCATCGCCCGCTCCATCGCCTCGAGGATCACCTCGGTGTCGCTGGAGCCCTCGCAGCCGAACACGCGGTAGGAGAGCAGGTCGACCTTCGGGGCCACGCCGACGACCTCGCCGTCGGCGCCGATGATGCCGGCGACGTGGGAGCCGTGGCCGCCGCAGTCGTCGGGGAACTCGTCGGGGACGGGGGCCTCGCCGGTGCGGGAGTCGTAGGCGTCGCCGACGAGGTCGTAGCCGCCGACGACGCGGTCGTTCGGGAAGTCCTTCGTCTCGTCGTCCACACCGGAGCCGCCGAGATCGGGATGGTTGTAGTCGATGCCGGAGTCGATCACCGCGACGGTGACTCCCTCGCCGCTGAGGCCGTCGACCTGCTGGACCTGGTCCACGCCGGTCATCGCGTTGCCGTAGACGTCCGAGGGCGTCGCGTCGGCCGGCTCGGGGGCGGCGACCTCGAGCACGGGGTACACGGCCCGCACGCCCTCGACCTCGCTGAGCTTCTGTGCATCGGCGTCGTCCATCTCGACGGACATGCCGTTCCAGCCGGTGGTGAAGCTCTCCTGGACCTCGAGCGGGATCGCGGCGTCCTCGGCGCGCTCGGCCACGGTCTCCTGCGCGGCGGTCGCCGACGCCTTCGAACCGCCGCGGAGCGTGGGCTGCCCCTCGACCTCGACCAGCCAGCGGCCGGGGACGGTGGCCTCCCCCGCGGCAAGGAGCTCGTCGGCCGTGGGGACCTCGACGCCGAGCTCGGCGGCGGTGGCGAGCTTCTCGGGGGTCTCGCCGTCGGCGAGCGCGGGGGCGCTCACCAGCATCCCGGCGACGAGCGCCGTGCCGGCGGAGGCCGCGAGCAGGCCGCGGGGTCTGGGAAGATCTGGTCTGGGCAGAGGCATCGGCGCCGTCCTTCGAGGAGAGAGGGAGGACGGTGCGCGCGCGATGGGTCGCCCCGGGGATGTCCGGTGCGCACCGCCGCTCACCATTTCACCATGTGATCCCCCTCACCGGGAGGCGAACGACCGGATCGCGGGAGGGAGGGTCCCGATCAGGTCACGGATCCGGGCCGGCGGCGGCCGCGAGGTCGTTCAGGGGGTACGGCTCAGGGCGGCCCGTCCGCCGACGCCGAGGCGGACCGATCTCCCGGCTCAGGGCGCCTCGGTCTCCCGGCGCAGCGCGATCCGGTCCGGATCGGGCAGCACGAAGGCCGGGGAGGCGAGCTGGGAGAGGGCGTGCTCGAGCCGGGGCTCCTCGTCGGGGACCATCACCGAGAGCATCCCGAGCCGGCCCCCGTCGATCTGGAGTTCGAGCTCGTAGCGGATCCCGCCGCGGAGGAACTCGCCGCGCACCGGCCACTGCTGCTGGCGCGGCACCGCGAGGCGCCGCGGGTCCTCCACCACGAGCTGCAGGTCCGCGCCCACCTCGCCGGTGTCGAGGACCCGTGCGGTCTCGAGCTGCTCTCGCAGCGCCTCCGCGCCCGGCGGGGCCGGGGCGCCCGGGGCATCGGCCAGGAGCGCCTCGATCAGGGCCCGCGCCTCCGAGGGCAGCGGCACCCCGGCGGGCTCCCCGAAGGTCTCCTCGCGCAGGGACCAGCTGCGATCGGGGTCCCCCAGGTGGGGCAGCGCGATCACGGCCGCGGTGCCCGCCGCGCCCAGCGCCGCGAGCGCGAGGCGGGGCCGGGTCATCCCGAGCCCGCGCAGGGCGTCGACCATCCGTGCGTCGAAGCTCTCGACCACGTCCATCAGCCCCAGCGTCACGCCGCCGGCGACGACGCCGTCGCGCACCGGGTCCAGCACCGGCAGGTCGTAGCGGGAGGAGTCCGCGACGAGCGCGGCGGTCGCCGCGGCGACGCCCACCCGGTAGGCGCCGTGCGCGAGCGGTCCCAGCCGGCGCGGCTCGACGAGCGACAGCGCACCGACGGCGCCGGCACCGGCGACGACTCGGAGCATCCGTGCCCTGGTCAGCGAGATCATGCTCGGAGTCTAGAGCCCCGCGGGGCGGGATCGACGTGCGGTCCGCGGCGACTACCCTCTCCTCTGTGAGCCAGGCACCCGAGACCTCCCGCCCGGCGCGCCCCGCTCCCGTGCCCGCCGAGCCGACGCGCCTGCGCCTCCTGGTGCCCGCGCTGCTCGCGCTCGCCGGCACCCTCGCCTACGGCCTGCTGGGCAGCCAGCAGTTCCGCAACCTCGTCGCGCAGTCCTGGGACCTGGGGATCTTCACCCAGCTCCTCCGCGCCTACGGGGAGCTGCGCGCTCCGATCGTGCCGATCAAGGGCGATGCGGTGAACCTGTTGGGCGACCACTTCCATCCGCTGCTCGCGCTGCTGGCGCCGGTGTGGTGGATCTGGCCCAGCGGCGAGGCGCTGCTGTGGACCCAGGCGCTGCTGTTCGGGATCTCCGCGATCCCGCTGACCCGTCTCGCGATCGACCGGCTCGGAGGGGGCCTCGGCACGGTCGCGGGCGCCGCCTACGTCTTCTCCTTCGGGTTGCAGTCCGCGGCGGCGGTGCAGTTCCACGAGATCGCGCTCGCCGTGCCCCTGCTGGCCTTCTCGCTGACCGCGCTGCTGCGGGAGAAGGTGCTCGCCGCGGCGCTGTGGGCGGCGCCGCTGGTGCTGGTCAAGGAGGATCTGGGGCTGACCGTCGCGATGCTCGGAGTCGTGATCGCGCTGCGGGGCCGGCAGCACCGCCCGCTCGGCGCGCTGCTCGTCTCCTGGGGCGCGGCATGGTTCGTGCTGGCCACCTTCGTGATCCTCCCGGCGCTGAACACCGCCGGGCAGTACGACTACACCGACAACCTCGGCTCGCCGCTGGAGGTGGTCTGGCCGCCGGTGAAGTGGCTGACCGTGCTGATGCTCCTCGCGCTCGCCGGCGGGATCGGCGCCCGTTCGCCGCTGATCTGGCTGATGGTGCCGACCCTCGCATGGCGCTTCACCGGGAATGTCGAGTTCTACTGGGACTGGTACTGGCACTACAACGCGGTGCTCATGCCGATCGCGCTCGCGGCCCTGCTGGACGCCCTCGGCGACCGCCGCACGGGACGGGCCACGGCCTGGCTGCGCCGCGACGCGCCGCTGCCGCCCAGG
>NZ_KV788813.1:0-2453 GCF_001807385.1 Brachybacterium sp. HMSC06H03
GGCCCGCGAGGTCCGCGACGGGCGCGGGAGCACCCGCGCACTCGCCGCCGCCGCAGAGGCGATGGTCGAGGCGGCCGACGGGCCCGAGTCCGGAGCCTTCCTCGCCGCCGACCGGGCCTTCCACGCCGAGGTCCTCGCCCTCTCCGGAAACGCGATGCTCGGCCGGCTGCGGGCCGTGATCGAGGAGGGACTGCGCCACCGGGCGACCGTCGAGCGGGGCGAGCAGGCCCCCGACCGGCACGACCTCGGCCTGCACCAGGAGGTCGCCGCCGCGATCGGCGCCGGCGACGAGGCGGGGGCCGCGGCACGGATGCGGGAGATCATCGAGCGGGCGACGGCGCCACGCTGAGCAGTGCGGCGACGGAGCTGACCGCGCCGGAGCCTGCGGTCTCGGAGCTGAGCAGCTGCTGCAAGATGCGGCCGAGCGGCGGGACCCCGTCGGTCAAGATCTGCATGGTGCGGTCGGACCGCCGAGCTTCGCATCCGCTCGCGACGCCAATGGGCGGGGGCCGCGGGCGTCCTCCGGCCAGGGCCGACTCCGCTCCGCAGATGCCTCCCCATCGCCGTCGCCCGCGGGCTACGGTGAGCGTCGAGGTGGGAACGGCGGCGCGGGGGCGCCGACGACCTCCTCCTCGTCCATCAGATCTCGCAGAAGGAGTCGCACCATGTCGCAGCCGCCCGAGGGCAGCAACCCGCTGGATCCGCAGCACGGACAGGGCTCTGCGTCCGATCCGTCGAGCAGCGGATACGGCGCCCAGGAGCAGGCCCCCTCCGCCGGCGGGGCCGGGCAGGATCCCTACGCCGCCCCGTCCTCGGACCCCTACGGCCAGCAGTCCGCCGCGGCGTCCGGTCAGCAGGACGCCTGGGGGGCGCAGAGCGCGCCGTCGGCCCCGCAGCCGCCCGCCCAGGGGCAGGCCTGGGGCTCCGCGCAGAGCCCCGCGGCCGCGCCCTACCCCGCCACCGGCGGCGGCGCCTCCGGGGACGGCCGCTTCGGCGAGGCAGGCTTCTTCAAGGCGCTGTTCGACTTCAAGTTCGAGCACTTCATCACCGTGAAGTTCTCGTCGTTCCTCTACGTCATCGCGTTCGTCGTCGCGGCGGTGATGTGGCTGATGAGCATCGTCAACGGCATCTTCCTCGGACTCGCCTGGGGCAGCATGAACAGCTTCTACGGCGAGGGCGGATTCAATGCGTTCCCGCTGATCGTCTCGATCCTGTTCGGCTGGATCCCTTCGGTGATCGCGCTGATCGCGATGCGTCTCGGCCTCGAGTTCGCGGTCGCGACCGTGCGCACGGCCCAGAACACCGGCCGCATCGCGGAGGCCTCGCAGCGCTGAGCTCGCTCCGGGCCTGCCCGGCCCGCATGTCGTCCTGAACGGGGCGTCCGCCGCTCGGCGGGCGCCCCGTTCGCGATAGGCTCGCGAGCATGGGGACGGAGTGGGGACCGCCGCCGGGGTCGACGGCGCAGCACGGCGATGAGCTGGCACGACATCTGCACGCAGGGCGCCTCGACGCCGCGCGTCGCACGGCCGACGAGCTCCTCGCAGCCGACGGCCAGGATGAGGCTCTCGCTCTCCTCGCCGAGCACGCCCGATCGAGCCCCGCCGCGCTCGAGCTCTTCGTCGAGGTGCTGGACGGCACCGGCGTGGTGCGCCGCTTCGTCGGGGCCGCGCTGCTGGATCCCGGGGCGGTCGAGGACGTCGCCCAGGACTCCCTCATCTCGATCGCGGAGTCGATCCACCGCTTCGACGGCCGCTCCAAGGTCACCACCTGGGTGCATTCCATCGTCCGACACCGGGTCGCGGACCATCTGCGGCGCCTGCGGGCCACGGTCGAGCTCGAGGAGCAGCACCGGCCCGCCGAGAGGATGAGCTCGCTGATCGCCGAGCGCGTCAGCGTGCGGCAGGTGCTCGCGGATCTCCCGGACCTCTACCGCGTCCCCCTCGAGCTGCGGGACCTCGAGCAGCTGCCCTACGCGCAGATCGCGGAGCATCTGGACCGCGCCGAGGGCACCGTGAAGTCGCAGGTCAGCCGCGGCCGGGCGATGCTCGCCGGGCGACTGGGCGCGGACGATCCCGCGCCCGGAGCTTCCGCGTGACGCGGCTCGGCGAGCGCTACCGCCTGGGCGGGGTGATCGGCGCGGGCTCCTTCGCGACCGTGCATCGGGCGCGGGACGAGCGACTGGACGCGGACGTCGCGGTGAAGGTGCTCGCGGAGAACCACAGCCTGAACCCGGAGATCCGCGAGCGGTTCATCGCCGAGGGCCGCAGTCTGCGCCGCGTCGGCGGGCGCCACCTCGTCTCCGTCCACGACATCGACCAGAACGAGCGTCAGCAGCCCTATCTGGTGCTCGAGCTCGCCGACCGCGGCTCCCTGCGCCGCCGGGTCGAGGAGCTGCGCGCAGGCGGCTGGCGCGCCACCGGCGCCGACGTGCTCGCCGTGGCGAGGCCCCTCGC
>NZ_KV788814.1:0-15502 GCF_001807385.1 Brachybacterium sp. HMSC06H03
CGGCGGGTCCGGGGCCGCTCCGGGAGCGCGACCGTGGTCGGCCGGAGCGACCGGGACCCCTCCGGTGCCGGGGACGCGGACGACCCGCGGGGGGATCCAGGTGCCGTCCGTGAGCCGGCACGCGCCGACGCGGGTGAGGACGACCTCGTCGCGCCCGCCCCCTGCGGCCCCGGTCGCTCCGTCGACGGGGTCCGCCGGGGCCGGGGCGGGGCCGAGCCGCTGCGGCTCGCCTCCCCCGACGGGGATGCCCCACTGCGTGCCGCCTGCGTTCACGACCAGCGTCTCTCCCCCGTCGGGCCAGCTCACGGACTCGAGGAGCAGCTCGGAGGACTCGTGGACGACGGTGGCGCGGCCGGTCTCGACGTCGAGCACCCGGAGCCGGGAGCGTCGGCCCGGAACGCGGGACGAGGGAACCGGGTGTCGCGCCTCATGGCCGGGACTCGCCGGGCCATGCGTCGACGCCATGCCGTCCGAGCCATCAGCCATGGCGCCCCCTCGTCGTCGAGCCTGAAGGCCCGCATGCTATGCCCGGCTCCGGGAACGAGAGCAGGGATCCGACCGGTCGGACCGGCGGGGCGATCACCGCTCGGGCTCCCGTCGGTCGAGCGCGGACCGCCCGATGGCTCGGGGTGGGGCCGCCCGGGTCGAACACCCCGCCGCCCGTATCGACACCTCCCGCTCCGGGGACGCCACGGCTCGGACTCTCAGCGCTCAGAGATCTGTGGTCGCGGTGCCGCCGGCAGGTCGGTCCCCGGTCAGGCGCGCCCTCACGATCTGTGCGACCGCGGCGACCTTCCCACCCGGCACGCCCCAGTACTGCGCGGAGTCCCCGGAGAACCGCAGCAGGCCCAGGTTCTCGTCCTCGGGCCCTTTCGGGAAGTAGGCCTCGGCCGCATCGGTCCAGAGAGCCCGGATCCGAGCGCGGTCGTCCTCGAAAACGGCCTTCCCGGCCACCGAGAGCCAGGTCCCTCCCTCTGCCACCGCGAGGTTCACGGCCGATCCCTGCCTCAGCGCCTCGGCATGCCCGCTGTCGAGGCCCACGAAGAACAGCACATCCACGTCGTCGTTCACCTCCTGGATCGTCATCGGATGGGAGACCAGCGCACCGTCCCGGAGCGCGGTGGTCAGCATGACCAGCTCCGTCCCTCGCAGGATGCGCACGACGTCGCTCTGTCCGAACTCCTCGATACCGTTCATGGCGTTCCTTCCGATCGTGGTGGCTGCGCCATCGCGGCCATTCACCGCGTGACGATTCGCGACCACTGCAACGTACCCGTCTCCGCTGCGGGAGGAGGGCTGCCGACCGTTCGGTTCCTCGCCGGCTCCTCGCGATACCGGTTCGCCGTGCGTCCCGCCACCGCTCCGAGCTGGGTCGATGCAGTGCCCGGGGTGTGCCGACCGATCCGTTGGAGCGCACCTGGCCGAAAGAGCCCTCGGTCGGTGCGAGGTGCCGTAACGTGCAGCGAATGAGCACCACTCTCGAAGGCTCCGGCGCGTGGCGCCCTCAGACGACGGGCCGCGAGTCGATCGCGGTCGGGGTCTCCGCCGCGATCGGCCGAACGCCGCTGGTCCGCCTGGACCGGCTCTTCCCGGAGTCCGGCATCGAGGTCCTCGCCAAGCTGGAATCCGCCAATCCGGGAGGCAGCACCAAGGACCGGCCTGCGCTGGCGATGGTGCGCGATGCCGTGGCCTCGGGCAGACTGCGCCCAGGCGGCACGGTCGTCGAGTCCAGCTCGGGGAATCTCGGTGTGGCTCTGGCGCGAGTGTGCCTGGAGCACTCTGTGCGCTTCGTCTGCGTGGTGGACTCGCGCACGAACGGGACCGCCGTCGCGGCGATCCGGGCCCTCGGAGGACGCATCGAGATGGTGACGGACCCCGATCCGGAGACCGGCGACCTCCTCACAGCTCGACTGCGTCGCGTCGAACGACTCCTCTCGGAGATCCCGGGGGCCGTGAACCTCCACCAGTACGGCAACCCTGCGAACCCGGCCGCCCATGAGGACGGGACCATGCGGGAGATCGCCGAAGCCACCGGCCACCGGCTCGACGTGCTGATGGCAGCCGTCAGCACCACCGGCACCCTCGCCGGATGCAGCGCCTACCTCCGACGCACCTCGATGGACACGACCACGGTCGCCGTGGACGCGGAAGGGAGCGTGCTGTTCGGAGGGACCGCAGCCCCTCGCCCTCTGCCCGGTCTCGGCGCCGGAGTGGTCACGGACATCTCCCGCACGGTCGACCCGGACCGGGTCGTCCGCGTCAGCGGGCTCGACTGCGTGGTCGGCGCGCGACTTCTCGCCGAGCGCGAGGGCATCCTCGCCGGCGCCTCGACGGGAGGCATCGTGCACGCGCTGGGAACCCTCGTGTCGGACCTCGCCCCTGGGAGCCGGGTCGCCCTGATCGTCCACGACAGCGGCGTCCCCTACCTCGGCACCGTCTACGACGACAGCTGGGTGCGCACGACGCTGCACGCCGGTCCCTCCGACGTCGCCACCGCGACCACGGCCCTGCAGACCCTCGCCCGCCGTGGTTGATGGCGCTCCGGCGGGCGATCAGCCGCTCTCCCTGGCCGTCGTCGGCGACGGCCCCAAGGCGCTGTTCGCGCTCGAGGAACTGTGCGCCCAGCTCAGCGACGCCGCACGCCACGACTCCCTCCGAGCCCTCGAGATCACCGTGGTCGCCCCGGGACCGGTCGAGGGGACCGGCGCCGCCTACGACGTCACCCAACCGCACTCCCTGCGACTCAACGTCGACGCCGCTCTGCTGGACGTCCCGGCGACCGGGACGAGCCCGTCGTTCCGCGACTGGGTCGCCGCAGCTCATCCCACCCTCGTCTCCGCGACCTACCCGCCGCGCGCCGTGGTCGGCGAGTACCTCCATGCGCGGTGGCTCCGGATGCTGGCGGACATGGCCCGGGTCGGTGTGACGGCGAGGACGGTGAGCGATCGCGCGGTGTCGCTCCGGCGCACGCCCGGGGCTTGGGAGATCGTGACCGCGAGCCACGGCGCGCTCCCGCCGGTCGAGGAGATCCTGCTCGCCACCGGACATGCCGCGGAACACTCCGGTGCCCTGGCCCGCACCTGGTCCTCGACCATCCCGCTGCGCCCGGCGGTGCTGCCCGCCGCGGAGATGCTGGGTTCTCATGACGTCCCGCCCGGCGCGCGGGTGGCGCTGCGCGGCAGCGCCCTGACGTTCATCGACGCCGCCCTCGTGCTCACCCTCGAGCGCGGCGGGCGCTTCACCCTGCGCGCCGACGGCGTCCCCGGCCTCCTCCACCGGCGCGGCTCCGAGGAGCCGCTGGTCCTCCTGCCCACGGCGCGCCACGGCCGCCTCCTGGACGCGAAGCCCGACCCTCGGCTCCCACTGCCGGCCGGGGTGAGCCGTGCCGTCGCCGAGGGAGCGCGGCGACTGGGCTCCAACGAACGGACCGACGTCGGCCCCGACGCCGTGCTCGACCTCGTCCTGGACGTCGCCACCGCCGCCCTCGCTGCGGCGGGGACGGATCCCCACCTCGGGCGAGAGATGGTCGAAGGCGCACTGGCCTCGGGATCCGACCCGGATCTGCACCGCGGACCGGGCCACGCCGAGGACGCCCTGCGACGGAGCGTGGAGATCGGCCGAGGCGGACGGGCCCCCGGCCCCGCATGGATCCTCGGACGCGTCTGGGCAGGGCTCTACCGCCCCCTCACGCTCGCGGTCCGCGGTTCCGCGGCCCCCGCCGAGGAATGGGCTCGCTTCCGTCGGGCCTCCCAGGTGCTCGAGAGGTTCGCGTTCGGCCCTCCCCTCGAGGTCGCGGAGATGCTGCTGGCCATGATCAGGTCCGGGGCGCTGAACCTCTCCTGGGTGGACGCCGGGACCCGGATCACCGCGTCGGGCATCGAGGACGTCCCGCCCGGTCACGCCCCTCCGGACGTCGTGGTCGATGCCGTGCTGGCGCCGCCGGGGATCGTGGGGATCCTCGACCCGCTCTCGCGAGCATTGGTGGACCAGGCGCTGGTGGGGGTGCGACCGGCACGCCGCGGCGCGGCCGTGGATCACGACGGCACTGCGCTCACCGGGGACCGTCCCGGCGGCCGGAGCCGGCGGCAGGAGGGCCTCGCCCTGCTCGGGCGCCCGACGGAGGACCACGTCATCGGACACGACACCCTGAACCGGCACCTCCACGACGAGCCCCGTCTCTGGGCGGCGCGGATCACCTCGAGACTGCGCCGCACCGACGCCGAGCCCTCGGCCCCTCCCTGCCCGACCACGACCACCACCCCCGAGCGGAGAATCGGTTCGCGATGACCAGACCTGCCCCCTCTTCCTCGACCGCTGCGGACCCCACCGCCGATCATCCGCCCGGCGACACCGAGGCCCTGCGACGCCGCTGCGGCGGGCTCCCCCCGCTCAGCGCCCGTCTCGAGCCGTGGATGCGAGAGCTGCTGGCGGATCGTCGGGCCTGCTCCGCACTGATCGAGCAGTACGGCAGCCCGGTGAACGTCCACGAGTTCTCGGCCCTGGCCCGCAACGCCTCCGAGCTGGAGTCCGCGGCCGCCCGTCACGGCGTGCCGCTGAGGATCTTCGTCGCGCGCAAGGCGAACAAGACCCTGGGCCTGGTCGAGTCCGCCAGACGCGCCGGTCACGGGGTGGACGTCGGAAGCCACCGCGAGCTGTCCCAGGTGCTCGACCAGGGGTACGCGCCCGAGGACGTCGTGGTGACCGCCGCTGTGAAGCCACCGGAGCTGCTGCGCCTCGCCCGCGACACCGGTGTCGTGCTGGTGCTCGACAACCTCGACGAGGCCGAGGCTTTCCTGCAGCTCGCAGCGGAGAACACGACCGGTGGGCCGCAGCCCGTCGCGCTCCGCCTCGCGCCGACCCCGGCCAACGGCGTCGCCCCCACACGGTTCGGGGAGTCCGCGGCGACCTGGCAGCACTGGGCCGATCACGCCCGGACCTCCGCCGCCGGCCTCAGGATCGAGGGAGTCCATTTCCATCTCCACGGCTATGCCGCGCAGCACCGCGCCCTGGCCCTCGACGAGGCGCTCCGTCTCGGCGATGCACTGCGCGACCTGGGGCACGACCTTCGATTCATCGACATCGGCGGGGGCGTCCCGATGTCCTATCTCGACGACGCCGGTCAGTGGGACGCGTTCTGGACAGCGCACGATGCGTCGACGAGCGACGGCGCCGACGCGGTCACGTGGCGAGGAGAGCCCCTGCGCCAGGTCTATCCGTATCACCAGGAACCGGTGCGCGGGGAATGGCTCGAACAGGTGCTGGGCACACGGCTCCCCACCGGGGAGACCGCAGCCGTCGCGCTGAGGGAGCGGGGTCTGGAGCTGCGCTGCGAACCCGGCAGGTCGCTGCTCGACGGATGCGGCCTGACGCTGTCCCGCGTCGTGCAGCGCACCACGACCAGCGATGGGGTGCCGCTCGTCGGGCTCGAGATGAATCGGACCCAGTGCCGATCCACGTCGGACGACTTCCTCGTCGATCCGCTGCTGGTCCCCGGCGACGGTCCACGCTCTGCGCCGCTGCACGCGTTCCTCGTCGGGGCGTACTGCATCGAGGCGGAGCTGATCCTGCGTCGACGGCTCGACTTCCCGCAGGGTGTCGCGATCGGTGACCTCCTCGCCTTCCCGAACACTGCCGGGTACCTGATGCACATCCTCGAGAGCGCGTCCCACCAGATCCCGCTGGCCTCGAACGTCGTCCTCGGTCCTCGAGGCCCCCGCCGCGACGCCATCGACGCCGTCTCCCCGCTGCGACCATGGGCGCAGGAGTCCGTCCCCGCGGCCGAGCGGGCATCCGGATCCGCCGTGGCCATCTGACTCGTCACGCGGCGCGGCTCGGCGGCCGGCCCGTGACTCCCCGCGCCGGCCGCGGGACATGCTGCGACGTGGCCCAGCTGGCGAGCAGGCGCAGGCGCTCGGCACTGGTCGAGCCGGGCTCGGCGGTGTGGACGAGCATGACCCGGCCGGGCTCGGCGGCCACCGCCAGCTCCTCATAGGCGAGCTCAGGAAGCGGGCGAGGTTCGGCACGCGCGCGCCGGCGCCCTCCTCCCCCGGCAGCGTGGAGTAGAAGGCGCGACCCAGCGCGTTGACCGCGACCGTGTTCTGACACCGTGATCCTGCACCGACGGGTCGTGGACCCGCCCCCGGATCCCGCGCGGATGCGGGCCCACACCGGTCAGGAGTGGCTGGTGGTGCTCTCAGGGACGCTGATCCTGCAGCTCGACGCTCAGCGCCATCGCATCACCCCAGGACCAGTCCGCCGAGTTCGACACCCTGGTCCCCCACGCCTTCGGCGCCGAGGGAGGTCCGGCCGACGTGCTGCTGATCGTGGATCGGGCCGCCGGCCGCGGCCACCGCGACGAAGACGGCGGGTGACCGGAAAGGCACCCGCCGTCAAGCTTCGTCGACGAGCAGCTCAGACCGCCGCGACGAAGTACGTGCCGGAGGTCAGGAATCCCTCGACGCTGAACGTCCCCGAGCCGACCGCCTCCTCGGGGATCAGGAAGGCCATGGTGCCCTCGGCGGTGCCGCCGTCGTAGAGGTCGCCGACGTCCATGAAGTCGCCCTCGAGGACCACGGAGGCCTCGTCGTAGGACCGTCCGTCCTCGGCGACGTAGGAGATGTAGAGCTCGATCCACGGGGTGATCGACTCCGGTCCGGTGTACTGCACCGTCACCGGGACGGTGATGTAGACCTGCCCCTCGGGCGCCTCCTCGTTGAACATGTTGGCCTCGGCGATGGCGCTGTTCGCATCCCAGGTGACGTTGCCGAGGGTGACGGACATGGTCCCCCCGCTGGTCTCGATCGCGATCGCGTCGGTGACCGGCTGTGCAGGATTATCGCGCGAGGTGCCGACCTCGGGGGCTGGCGCGGGCTCGGAGGTGTCCTCCTCGGCGACATCCTCCTCGACAGCCTCCTCCGCCTCGGCGTCCTCGACGGCGGTCGCGGTCGTCACCGGATCGCCGGCGCGCACGCCGTCGTCGCTCGAGCCGGACGACGCGACCAGGGCGACGCATCCGCCGAGGCCGAGCAGGCCGATCAGCAGGAGGACACCGCAGCCGACGACGAACCAGATCCAGGTCCGCTTCTTCTGCGGGGGCTCGGGGTGGCCACCGGGCCCGCCCACCGGACGGAACTGCCCGTCACCGTACGGTCCCGGCGGATTCGCCGAGGCAGGGTACGGAGATCCCTGCGCGGGATACGGGGAGCTCGCCCAGCTCGGCGACCCACCGGCCGGCGTCGCGCCGAAGCGCGGCCGCCCCTGAGGGTGGGAGTTCGGCGACCCCGACATCGGCTGCTGCGGGTCACCCGGGAACTGCGGAGGCATGGACACTGTCATCACCTGTGCCGCGCGGCGCACGGCACCCTTTCTTCTCGAGGCCTCGACACTCCGAGGCAGATGGATGAATCTTCGCCCATCTCACCGACAGCCGAGCTCGAAGAGACCCCGGACGACGGAAGACAGCCTGTGCAGTCGCTCACCACCTCGGCCCCGCCGTCCCACTGGTACGGAATAAACCCCTGGACATCCCCGTTGATCACCCCGTAGCGTGCAGAGCTCTGGACGACGGCCCCAGCCGTCGCCGGACGTGCGACCCTCCCGGCCGGACCCGCCACGACGGCGGCACCCCGGATCTCGCACCGCGTGCAGCGCGAGCAACCCGCCCCAGCGGGCGCCGCGAGCACCCCGCCACGCCGCAGCGGCACCGACAGCCCTGCGCGGCGGGATCTCACTGCACCGCTCCGCCCGACGGAGCTGCCGCGCGCACACCCACCCGGCACCGAGCCGGACACAGACATCACGTCGGCCGCGCGCCGACCTCGAAGGAGAATCACCATGACGAACACTCGACACCAGCACCATCGACCTCAGCCCCATCTCGTCGTCTTCCGCGACCAGAGCGCCGGGCTGCGCTACCTCTCCCGCTCCACCCGCACCTCGGAGCACTCGACCACCTGGGAGGACGGGAACATCTACCCCGTCATCGAGGTGGACCTCTCCTCCGCCGCGCACCTCGCGCGCACCGGAGGCCGTGCCGTGCAGGAGGAGCAGGCCCGACGCACTCTCGTCGGCGCCTCCGCCTGACCCTGCGCGCTGCCCATCGCCTCACGGCGGCGGGCGCCGCGAGCAGCCGCGACAGCGGGCCCGGCCACGCAGGAATACACGAACCCCCTGCGTCGTTGACCCTTCAGTCATCGACGCGGTGAGGAGAACGCCATGCAGAAGAACATCCACCCTCAGTACCGACCCGTCGTGTTCCGGGACCGGAGCGCCGGGGATTCCTTCCTGACCAGCTCGACCCGCACCTCGGACAACACCGTGACCTGGGAGGACGGCCGGGAGTACCCCGTGATCGACGTCGAGGTCTCCTCGGCCTCGCATCCGTTCTGGACCGGTCGCGGCACCGTACTGGACACCGCCGGGCGCGTCGAGCGCTTCCGCCGCCGCTACGGCGACAAGGTGCTGCCGGCGCGGACCGCGACCGCCTGAGGACCCCGGCACCGCCCCGAAAAGCGGCGCTTCAGAGAGCCGTGATCCGGCGCCGACGAGCCTGCTCGTCCGGCCCGGGTCACGGCTCTCGTCGTCGGCGGGACCGTGCGGCCGGAACCAGCTCGGCGTCGGGGCCGTGCGCACCAGCGCAGCGCCTCGACGAAGGAGTGACCGAGCAGACGATGCCGTCCCGTCCTCGCGGGCGCATACTGTCCTCGACGCCGCCGCGATGACGACGCCTCCCCTCGGGCGAGCACGAGCGAGCCCGCCGGATGAAGGAGCGGGCGATGACCGCACAGTTCCCCGTTACACAGGTCCCAGCACCGCGGACCCCGGCCCCGCAGGCCCTCGCCCGCGCGGCCGACCGCGGCCCCGTCGCGCAGCCCCCCGGACTCCACGCGTCGCTCGCGACGCAGTCTCGAGAGACGGTGCCCGGCCCGCAGGTCCGGCCCGCCCGGCCGGACGCCGCAGCCCCGGCCCGCTACCCCTGGCACCTGCGGCTGTCCTGGCTGCTGGTGCTGGCGGGCGGGCTCCTCGCCTATGTCACAACCTTCGTGATCATGGTCCTCACCGGCAATCCGATCCTGCTGCCGACGGTGCTGCTGGTGGGCGCGGCGACGATCCCCGTGACCGTGCTGCTGCTCGCGCAGTCCACCCGCAGCGGCCCCGTCGTCCCCGGACGGATCGTGCTGGTCACGGTCGCGGCGAGCGGCCTGTTCGGCATCTGCGCGGCCGGCCTCGAGGAGCGGGTCGCGGGCGCCGTGCTCGGCGGCGCCTCGATCCTGCTGGTCGGGGTGATCGAGGAGTCCGCGAAGCTCGTGGTGCCGCTGATCGTGCTCGCGCTCGCCCATCGCGCGACCCGCGGCGGCGGGCTCGTGATCGGCATCGCGGCCGCCACGGGCTTCGCAGTCCTCGAGACGATGGGCTACGGCTTCGGGGCGCTGCTGTCCAAGGGCGGCGGGCTCGGCGCACTGGATGCGACGCTCGTGCTGCGCGGGGTGCTGGTCCCGGCCGGGCACGTTGCCTGGACGGGTGCGGTGTGCGCGGCGCTGTGGTTCCTGGTCGAGACGCCCCACAGGGGTCGCGGGGCGCTCGCCCTGATGGTCGCCCTCCTCGGAGCGGTCGTTCTGCACACGGCCTGGGACGCGACCGGCAGCCCCGTGCTGCGGATCGTGGTGGCGGCGGTGAGCGTGGGCACGCTGCTCACCCTCGTGGTCCTCACCCACCGCAGCCACGGCCGACGCACCGTCACGACAACCTGAGCACCGCCTGCGGACCCTCTCACACCCTGGCGTCCCGCTCCCCGAGCCAGGGTGCGAGGGGGTCCTCGACGCCGAGCCACGGTGCGAGGCCTCGCGCCCATTCCTGCGGGGTGAGCAGGCTGCGGGCGAAGGCGTCCCGCACCCGCGGCAGGTCGTCGGGGTCCTGACCGGTGACGACGAGCCGCGTGGTGGGCAGCTCGGAGCCGGTCCGCCAGACGGCGCCGATGGAGACCTGGCCGCCCGCGCCGTCCCACTGGCAGATGCTGTCCGGGCGGTCCGGCACCCAGAAGCGGCCACGCCCGCGTAGGCGCCCACCGCCGAGCGCCTCGATGTTCTCGAGCAGCCGGCCCGGATGGAAGGGCCGCTCGCAGAGCAGGTCGAGGGTCCAGGTACCGTGGTCGGTGGGGCCGCCGTAGGGCTCGACGTACCGCGCGTCGCGGCGACGCAGACCGGCATTGTGGTCGAGCCGGCCGCCGAGCACGTCCTGCACGGTCGCGGCGAAGGGGTCGTGGAGGAGCCGCTGCTCGGGGGCACGCAGGTGCTCGACGAGCTCGGCCCCGGGCCCGTCCGCCTCCCCGGAGAGCACGATGACGTCGGAGTACTCGAGCTGGGCGGCGAGCGCCTCTCCGACGGAGCGGGCGTCGCCGTCGGCCCAGCGCAGTCCGCGCTCGGCGAGCGTCGCGTCGCCCAGGAGGTCCTCGGCGGCGGTGCCGGCCGCGGCGAGGGCGACCGCGGAGGCGAGGTGCCAGGCGTCCTCGTGGGGGCGCAGCGTGCCCGCCACGATCGACGGATCCGCGCTCAGCGGCGGGGCGAGCAGGATGCCGGTCACCTCGGGGAGCCCGGCGAGGCGGGCGAGGGTCGGCACAGCATCCTCGCGCATGGCGCAGGAGACGCAGGGGTGGGCGAGGTCGACCAGCTCGTCCTCGCGCACCCCGTCGGCCGCGACGACGAGGCGGCGCAGCGCGGAGGAGTCCTCGGCGACCTCGTAGCGCAGGGCGAGGAGCCCCTCGCCGTCCAGGAGGAGGCTCGCCACCAGGGCGTCGCGCAGCACCTCGTCGAGCGCCGTGACGACGGCGACAGGGCGGGAATGCCGGGCCCCCGGGAGGGGTTGGGGGGAGACGGGCTTCGAGGAGCGGTTCTCGTGCATGGGTCCTGCACTTCCTGCTTGACGATAATCATTCTCATTACTAGTATCGCCGTCCATGTCCCAGCGCTGTCAAGTCACCGGAGCGGTCCCCCGCTTCGGGAAGTCCGTGTCCCATTCGCACCGCCGCACCTCGCGACGCTTCGACCCCAACGTCCAGACGAAGCGGTACTTCGTCCCGTCACTGGGCCGCACCGTGCGCCTGCGCGTCTCCACCAGGGGGATGCGCACCATCGACCGCCGCGGGATCGAGGCCGTCGTCGCCGAGATCCGCGCCCGCGGAGAGAAGATCTGAGAGGAAACCCCCTATGGCCAGGAAGAACGATGTGCGCGGCGTGGTGAAGATGCGCTCCACCGCCGGTACCGGATACACGTACATGACCACCAAGAACCGACGGAACACCCCCGACCGGCTCGTCGCGCGGAAGTTCGACCCCCGCGTGCGCGAGGTCGTCGAGTTCCGCGAGGAGCGCTGATGGCGAAGACCTCGAAGATCGCCGCCGACGCACGGCGCCGCGGGACCGTGGCCCGATACGCCGAGCAGCGTGCCGCCCTGAAGCGCACGATCAAGGACAAGCAGGCGACGACCGCGGAGAAGGTGCTCGCCCAGCGGGCCCTGCAGCGCCTGCCGCGCGATGCGAGCCCCACCCGACTGCGCAACCGCGATGCGATCGACGGCCGTCCGCGCGGTTTCCAGCGCACCTTCGGGCTCTCCCGGGTGCGCTTCCGCGAGGCCGCCCACCGCGGCGAGCTGCCGGGCGTGACGAAGTCCAGCTGGTGAGCTCCGGCTCGCCCCACCCCATCCTCTGAAGGAGGACATCCCATGAAGCCGTCCATCCATCCCGACTACCGGCCCGTCGTCTTCCGCGACGCGAGCGCCGACCTCTCCTTCCTCACCCGCTCCACCGCGACCTCGGAGCGCACCATCACCTGGAGTGACGGCCGGGAGTACCCGGTCATCGACGTGGAGGTCTCCTCCGCCTCGCATCCCTTCTACACGGGGCAGTCCAAGGTGCTGGACACCGCCGGTCGCGTGGAGCGCTTCCGTCGCCGCTACGGGCAGGCGGCGCGATGAAGGTCCGCTCCTCGCTCCGCTCCCTCGCCGCCCGCCCCGGTGCCCAGGTGGTGCGCCGCCGCGGCCGGCTCTACGTCATCAACAAGACGGAGCCCCGCTTCAAAGGCCGGCAGAAGGGCTGATCGACGTGCTGCGAGGAACGAGCGGCAGGAGATCAGCGATCAGGAGGGGGTAGGTGCTTCGGCGAGCGCCTCGGCCATCCGGGGCGCGAGCCGCCCCGCCATCACCCGGTAGCCCTCGGGCGTGGGGTGCAGCTGGTCGCCGAGCAGGTGCATCTCCTCGGCGGTGATGATCTCGGTCCCGTCGACGACCGTGGTCAGCGGGTCCTCGGCCGGGAGCAGTTCCGCGCCCCGAGGGACGATCTCCCGGAGGCGGCTCGCACCGGGACCGCGCGACCTCAGACCTGCCCGCCGTCGAAGTACTCCCTGATCTCGTCCGCGACCGGCGGCACCTCGAGCGGCACGCCGCCGGAGCGGATCGACTCCGCGCCGCGCACCCCGGTCGCCACCGCCTCGCGGGCCGCGATCACGGAGACCTCGGTGCGGCCGCCGCTGCGGGCGAAGCGCAGGAACTCGGCGACGAGGCTCGGGTCGGCGCCGCCGTGACCGCCCTCGGCGCGGGCGATCACCTCGACGTCGTCGGGCCGGCCCGGCCCCGAGCGGCGCGAGGTCCACAGGTGGATCTGGTCGCCGGCGCCGTCGCCCATGTTCTCGATCCGTCCGGCGTCCCCGATCACGGTGTAGTTCCGCCAGTAGTCGGGGGTGAAATGACACTGCTGGTAGGAGGCGAGCACGCCGTTGTCCAGCGTCATCTGCAGCATCGAGATGTCCTCGACATCGATGACGGGGTTCAGCTCCTTCTGCGCGGTGGGCGGCCAGATGTCCTCGTCGTACCACTCCCCCATGCGGCGGTCCGAGTTGTCGCGGCGGTCGGTGATGTCGCCGTAGATCGCGAGATCGCCGATCCCGGAGACGCGACGGGTGGAGCCGCCGGCGAGCCAGTGGATCACGTCGATGTCGTGGGCGCCCTTCTGCAGCAGCAGGCTCATGGCCTTCTCCCGCTCGGCGTGCCAGTCCTTGAAGTAGAAGTCGCCGCCGGCGCCCACGAAGTGGCGGCACCAGATCGCCCGCACCCTGCCGATCCGGCCGGAGTCGACGATCGCCTTCATCTGCCGCACCACCGGCATGTGCCGCATGTTGTGGCCGATGTACAGCCGCGCCCGCTTCTCCTTCGCGATCTCGAGCATCGCGTCGGCGTCCTCGAGGGAGATCGCCATCGGCTTCTCGCAGAAGGTGGGGATCCCGGCGGCGAGGGTCTGCCGCGCGATGCCGGCGTGCGCGAAGTCGGGGGCGAGGATCATCACCGCGTCGACCTCGTGCTCGGCCAGCAGCTCCTCCACGGAGCGGGTGGTGGCCATTTCCTCACCGAAGCGCTCGCGGGCGAGCGCACGGCCGCGCTCGGCCGGGTCGGCGACGACGGTGACGCGGGAGCCCTCGCCGGGGCGGTGAGCATGGGAGGCGAGATCGGAGCGGGCGCCCATGCCGATCACTCCGATGCGCAGGTCAGGGGTCATGGAATTCAGTCCTTCTCGATAACGGGGACGGCGCGGGCGGCGCACTCGACGCGGTGCTCCTCTGCGAGCGCGGCGAACTTCGTCGTCGGTCCGCTCCGCGGTGAATCGGTTTTCGCCAGTCTGTCAGCCGACGAGGGCCTGAGCGAACCGGCCCGTCCACGGGCACGCCGACGGACGGCCCGTGCTGTTCAGCGCTGTCCCGAGGATGGCCTCGGGCAGCACATTCAGCCCTGCCCGGTCAGGAACGCGCGCATCTGCGCCTCGCGTCCGTCGCGCAGACGGCGCGCCCATCCCGGGTACAGGAACCCCGGAAGCGGCAGCGGGGCGATCAGGACGTACAGGGCGGGGACCGCCGGCACCACCATTCCCGCGATCGCGAGCAAGCGGAGCACGGTCCACTGATGGGGTGCGGCCACCACCGCGAGGCAGACCAGCAGCGCCCCGACACTCGGCATCCCGAGCAGCACCACCCGTTCTGCCATCCAGTTCTCCGACAGCGGGTTCATCCAGCGATGCATCGCCTCCGGCCGTCCTGCACGCAGCCAGAGCCCGAGACCGATCATGAGCAGGCCCACCAGGCCGACGCCGAGGGCGGTCGTGAGCTGGCCTGTCATGGCCGACATCCTTGCAGACAGGTTCGCGGACGCCGGCCCGGCCTCACCGCGTCTGCGTCGGGTCCCCGATCCAGCCGGCGACCAGCGGGGCGCGGGTCGAGCGCTCATAGGCCACGAACAGGAACGGCCGGTCCAGGACGAGCTCCTTCGGCTCGGCCGGGGCCGCGGTCGTGCCGGCCATCGCCGCGGCCGCGGCCGCGGCCTCCATGCCCTCCTCGTCGACCGTGATCACGGCCTTCTGCAGGATCTCGGTGATCACCAGGTCCTCCTCGGCGGTGATGCCGGAGAGGTCCGCCGCCTCGGAGAACACGTCGGTCATCCCGAGGCCCTGCAGCACCGCCACCAGGGAGGAGTCCCAGGCGATGTCGAAGGGCGGCACGGCGAGGTCGACCTGCTCGGAGGAGTCCTCGAGCCCGTCGAGCAGCCCGCCGAGGCCCGCCGCGGGTGTTCCCGCGACCTCGGCCCAGGCGTCCATCGTCTCGCCGATGCTCCCGGCCGGCTGGATCAGCGCGAGGGCGAGCTCGCCGCCGGCTGCCTCGAGCGCGGTGGCGCGGCACACCGAGTCCTCGAACCAGGCGGAGCTGCTGCCGTGGAGCAGCTCGACGGAGAGCTCCTCGCCCCCGTCCGTGGTGAAGGTGCCGCCGCGGCGCTCGAGCGGGCTGGGCCAGGCGGCCTTCAGATGCAGGGCGTTCACGAGCACGGCGCGGGTGCGGTCGGAGAGGGCCTGCTCGGGCACGAGGTCCTCGATGAGGTCGTTCGTCTGCTCGGCCACCCAGTCGTTGATCCGTTCGCGGCCCTTCTCGCGCGCCGACTCGTCGAGGAAGTCGATCTGGAACACGCCGCTGCCGAACCATTCGGCGAGGCCGTCGAGGAACCCCTGCTCGACCGCCATGTCCTCCTGCAGCCAGGTGCTGCTGACGAGGGAGGCGGCTGCGGGCTCCGGCCCCTCGGAGTCGTCCTCCTCCCGGGCCGCGTCCCCCACGGCGGCGAGCACCGCGGAGAGCGTATTGGCGTTGGTGGCGAGCTCGTCGACGGTGCCGCCGAGCACCTCCTCCATCTGGGCGAGCGTGTCCCCCGCCGCGCCCAGCGCGGCCATGGTCAACACGGTCTGGGCCGAGAGCGGAGAGCAGACGGCGTTGACCGGCTCGCGATCGATGCCGGCGAGCAGGCGGGCGGTGAAGGGGACGACGCGCCGGCCGAGCCCGTCCGCCTCGCCGGGCTTCCGACGGGGCAGCTCGGCCACGAGGTCGGGCTCCATGTCGTCGCCGGCGATCCCCTCGAGCACGCCGCAGCCCGACAGCCCGGCCCCGGCCAGCGGCAGCGCCGCCGCCGCGGCGAGGACGGAGC
>NZ_KV788815.1:0-3321 GCF_001807385.1 Brachybacterium sp. HMSC06H03
GCACGCCGCTTGACATAGGAGATACCCATGCACAGCGACCCCTCCCTCCCCTCCTCTCCTCCTGTCCCGGGGACTGCCCCGGAGGCGGGAGGGACCTCGGCGCCGTCCCCGGCCCACCCCTCCGGCACCGCCGAGGCGCCCGGCCCGCTCGCCGGCGCCGCCGCCCCGGTCTCCGCCGAGGCCTCGGTCCCGAGCTCGACCGCGCTGTCTATCCGCGGGCTGCGCAAGTCCTTCTCCGGCACCGAGGTGGTCCACGGCCTGTCCCTGGACGTGCCGCAGGGCTCGTTCTACGGGATCGTCGGTCCCAACGGCGCCGGCAAGACCACCACCCTGTCGATGGCGACAGGCCTGCTGCGGCCCGACGACGGCACGGCGCACGTGCTCGGCCACGACATGTGGGCCGAGCCGCAGGCGGCCAAGGCGCGCCTCGGCGTCCTCGCCGACGGGCTGCGCACCTTCGACCGGCTCACCGGACGGGAGCTGCTGACCTACGTCGGCCTGCTCCGCGGGATGGAGCCGGCCGTGGTCGAGGAGCGGATGGAGTCGCTGCTGACCGCGCTCGACCTCGCGGGCGAGGACGGGAAGCTGGTCGTGGACTACTCCGCCGGCATGACCAAGAAGATCCTGCTGGCGAGCGCCCTGCTGCACGCGCCGCGCCTGCTGGTGCTCGACGAGCCGCTCGAGGCCGTCGACCCCGTCTCCGCGCAGGTGATCCGCACGATCCTCACCGCGTATGTCGAGGGCGGCGGCACGGTCGTGCTCTCCAGCCACGTGATGGAGCTGGTCGAGGGGCTGTGCAGCCACGTCGCGATCATCGCCGACGGGCGGCTGATGGCCGACGGCACCCTCGACCAGGTGCGCCAGGGCGGCAGCCTCGTGCAGACCTTCATCGACCTCGTCGGCGGCGGGGACGTCGCGGAGGGGAGCCTGTCGTGGTTGGAGTCCTGAGCACCGAGCACGCCCGGACCGCGGCCGCGCAGGACGTGCGCCACGGCGAGATCCGCGGACGCGACCTCGTGCGCCTGCAGCTGAAGCTCAAGTGGACGCTGTGGAAGCGGTCCTATCGCAAGAACATCGGCAAGATCATCGGCACCTCGATCGGGGTGCTCTACGGCCTCGGCGGCCTGGCCATGCTGGTCTTCCTGTTCCTGGGCACCACGCTGTGGGCCGGGGAGGGAGAGCTGTTCCCGCAGATCGTGCGCGGCCTCGGCGCCGTCACCGTGCTGCTGTGGTTCCTGATCCCCGTCCTCGCCTTCGGGATCGACGACACCCTGGATCCGCGTTCGTTCGCCCTCTTCCCCCGCAGCGCGAGAGAGCTGCAGCCGGGGATGTTCGCGGCGGCCGCGCTGAGCCTGCCGAGCCTCTTCACGCTCCTCGCGCTCGCGATCGCCACCGCCTTCGAGCTGCTGTGGCTGGTCCTGTTCGGCCAGGGCGCCGGGTGGGTCGCGCTCGGTGCCCTTGCGCTGATCCCCGCGAACCTCGCCGGGCTCGCGCTGTGCCTGCTGCTGCCGCGGGCCTGGTTCGCACACTCCGCCGCCCGGGCCTCGAGCCGCAAGGGCCGCGAGCTCGGCGGGATCTTCGGCTTCCTGGCGATGTTCGTGGCGATCTACGCCTTCTCGCTCTCCGCCCAGCGCATCGAGGACCTCGACATGCTCTGGGTGCGCGAGCAGCTGCCTCTGGCGACCGAGGTGCTGGCCTGGACGCCGCTCGGTGCGCTGTTCTCCGTGCCGATGGATCTCGCCGAGGGCCGGGTGCTCGCGGCGCTGCTGCGCGCCCTGATCGGTGCGGCGACGATCGTGCTGGTCTGGCTGTGGTGGAGGCGCTCGATCGACCTGTCGATGACCTCGGCGCTGACCGGGGACGCCTCCTCGGGCCAGGCGAAGGTCTCCCCGCTCGTGCCGCGCCTCGTGCCCGCCGGTCCCTTCGGCGCCGTGATGGGCAAGTCCCTGCGCTACTGGCGACGGGACACCCGCTATCTCGCCGCCCTCGGCATCTACCCCGTGGTGATCGTGTTCTTCGTGGCGATGGGGTTCATGGTCCCCGAGGCCCGGACGATGATGCTGGGCATGGCCGTGTTCATGTGCGCGATGACAGGGCTGAGCATCTCCAACGAGATCGGCTTCGACGGACCGTCGGGCTGGGTCAACATCGTCGCCGGCGCCCCTGCCCGCGCGAACCTGCTGGGCCGGATCGCGGCGATGGCGGTGCTGATGATCCCCGCGGTCGTGGTGATCACCGTCGCGCTGCCGCTGCTGTACGGACTGCCCGAGCTGATCCCGATGACCCTGCTCGGCTCGCTCGGCGCGATGATCTCCGGCTGGGGCACCTCGATGGTGGTGGGAGTGCTGCTGCCCTACCCGAGCTCTCCCCCGGGCACCAACCCGATGAAGGACAAGTCCGCCTCGAGCTCGAACGCCATGCTCTCGATGGCGATCTCGATGGTGACGGTGTTCGTGCCGATGCTGCCGCCGCTGGGCCTCGGCATCTGGGGCGCGGTCGCGGGGAGCCTGACGCTGATCACCGGGGCCGGCGTGCTGGCGATCGTGATCGGCGTGGCCGTGCTGCTGATCGGTCTGCGCATCGCGACGGTCCGCCTGGACGCCCGCTACCCGGACATCTTCCAGAAGGTCCGCGACCACGTGTGAGCCGGTGCCGGGCCGGGGCTGCTGACCTGACGCCTCCGGCCCTGCACCCGGCAGCGCCAGGCGACCGGGGAGGGTCAGGCCGACGGGCCGCCGGGGGCGCCGAGCTCGCGCTCCATGACGAGCGCGTCGATGCGCCGACCGCGGATCCGGTAGTAGCCGCGGCGGCGACCGATCTCCCGGTACCCGGCTGCGGCGTAGACGGCGCGGGCGCGGTCGTTGTCCTCACGCACCTCGAGCAGCATCCGCTCGGCGCCGCCGCGCCGGGCCTGCTCCTCGCACCAGGCGAGCAGGGCGCGTCCGATGCCCTCACCCTCGCGGCGCGTACCGATGGTGTGGAGGTCGGCGAGGTCGCCGGCGAGCATGATCCCGGCGTAGCCGAGCAGCGCGCCGCCGCATCCGGGAAGGGTCCGCCCGTCGGCGCTGCGGGCCGGCTCGGCCGCTTCCTCGACCGCGACGACGTAGCGGCGGTCGGGATGCTCGACCTCCTCGGCGAGCTGGAACACGGTCCAGGCCTCGTCGGGGAACAGCTCGAGCTCGGCGAAGGCGATCTCCTCGACGTCCTCGAGGGTCGCCGGTCGCAGGGACCAGGGGCCCCCGGCACGGTCGGCCTGGCCCGCGCCGCGCGAAGAGCCCGCAGCGTCGGCCGACCTCGCACCGCGGTCCGCCCCGGCCGGGC
>NZ_KV788816.1:0-2581 GCF_001807385.1 Brachybacterium sp. HMSC06H03
GGGGGTGCGGTCGTCGGGGGCGGTCACTCGGCACCGTCCTCGGCGTCGCCCTCTCCGTGCTCGTCGGCACCGTGATAGCCGTGTCCGTCGGTGTCGTGGGCGTCCGCGTCGTGCCCGTCGTGCTCGCCGCCGTCGTCGGAGACGCCGGAGCCGGCCGAGCCCTCGGGCTCGTAGTGCTCCTGCGCGCCGGCGAAGTCCTTCACCGTGGCGGTGACGACCAGCTCGGTGCCGTCCTCGCACTGCAGCGTCAGCTCCACCTCGTCGCCGGGCCGCAGCGGGGCGGCGAGGTCCATGAGCATGAGGTGGTCCCCGCCGGGCTCGAGCACGAGCTCGCCGCCGTCGGGGACGGGGAAGCCGCCCTCCTTCTCCTGCATGCTCATGCCGCCGGAGCCGTCGCCCGTGGTCTCGTGCAGCTCGACCATCCCCGCCGACGGGGTGCTCGCCGCGATCAGCTGCAGAGCGCGGCCGGTCGCATTGGTGAGGGTGCCGAAGGCGGAGGTCATGCCCTCCTCGGCGGCCTTCACCCACGGGTCGACGAGGGTGAGCCCCTCGGTGCTCGTGCCGCCGCCGTCCGAGGCGGCGCCACCCGTCTCGGAGCCGTCGGAGCTGCAGGCCGCGAGCGGCAGGAGCAGTGCCGCGGCCAGGGCGGCCCGGCGGGTGGGACGGGCGAGGGAGGGCAGGAAGGAACGCTGGGTCGTGGAATGCTGAGACATCGAAGGTCCTCTCGAAGGGCCGACGTTCCGCGGCGCAGGGCGCGCGGGCAGCGGTCGGCGCGGACCCGTGCGGCAGGGATGCCGGACGGGTGATGGTCGATCGGGGACGGTCTGAGCGGGGCGTCGTCCCTGCTCAGGCCGCGAGGACCACCGGAGGGCCCCGGCGCAGCTGCGGGGTGAGGACGGCACGCTGGGCATGCAGGAGATGGGGCGCCGCGGGCAGGGGCCGGGCCGGCCGCTCGGGCACCAGCAGCGTGATCAGCAGCAGCAGCGGCGGATGTGCGAGCACCGCGAGGACGCTCAGCGCCAGGCGCGCACAGCGCATCAGCACCGACTCGCCGTGCTGCAGCAGCACCGCGGTCACCATCGCGGCGAGCACGTGCAGCAGGAGCATCCGCAGATCGGAATGGCTGCCGTGCAGGGCATGGTCGGCGACCGACGCGACCCCCTCGCCGCCGTCGCCGTGAGCGCCGTGCCCGACGACGCCGCCGGCGCCGTGCCCTGCGTGGCCCGCGCCGTGGCCCAGATGGGAGCCCGGCGGGTCCACGAAGGCCCGTCCCGGGTCACCGGGCGTGCCCGCGCTGAACAGTCCGTGGAACAGCGCCTGGCTGGCCAGCACCGCGACGCCCATGCGGGCCAGGGAGAAGTGCGTGCCCGCCAGCAGCGTGCACACGGCGACCGCGAGCCACCAGGGCACGAGGATCCCGAGCCAGGCCGGCATCGCCCCGCCGCCCGCGAGGTGGCCGCCGAGCGCGACGGCGGTCGCGATCGAGGCGGCGGTGCCTCCGCGCACGAGGCGCAGCGGCGAGCGGGAGGCGGACATGTCGCCATTCTGCCCCGTCGGGCCGCGCGGCGCGGCGCGAGATGCCCCTCGTCGGTGCGACCGGCCGGCGTCCCGGATGCGCTACGTGGCGTGGGACGGCACCACCATCACCGGCCCCTCGGCGTGCTGGAGCAGGCCGCGGGAGACCGAGCCGAGCAGGGTGCTCATCACGCGCCCGTGCCCGCGGGTGCCGACGACGGTGAGCTGAGCATCGGTCGACTCCGCGATCAGCAGCCGTACGGGGTCGCCGACCAGGACCTCGCTGGTGATCGTGAGCTCGGGGTGCTCCCGGCGCCGCTGCTCCAGGCCTCGTTCGAGCCGGGCCGCGGCCCGTGAGCGATGGGTCCGGACCACGTCGGGGTCCGGGCGCCAGGCCGCATAGGAGCCGCCCCAGTCCTCCAGGGACGGGAGCACCATGAGCACGCGCAGAGAGGTGCCGCGTGACAGCGCCGCCTGCGCGGCCACGTCCAGCGCCGCCCGAGCCCGGGCGGAGCCGTCGGTGCCCACGGTCACGGGGGCGTCCTCCTCGAGGGGCGCGAAGCGGTGCGCGCCCTCGCCGAGCTCGTAGCCGCGATGCACCACGACGGTGGGGCAGTGCGCATGGGCGGGGAGCGCGGCGGAGACCGAACCGAGCAGCCGGCCCATGAAGCCGCCGCGTCCGCGCGCGCCGACGACGGCCACAGCGGCCTGGGCCGACAGCTTCACGAGCACGCCCGCGGCATCGCCCCACTCGGCGCGCAGGTCGACGGCTCCGCTGTAGTCGCGCAGGTGCTCCCGCGCCTCGTCGAGCAGCTCGTGGGCGGCATTCAGCCGCGCGACCTCGGCCGGGACGACCGGGGTGAGGGCCGCCTCGGCGTAGGCCATGGTCGGCACGGTGTAGGCGGTGACCACGGTGAGCGGCAGGTCCTGGCGCAGCGCGGCGCGGGCGGCGTAGTGCAGCGCCTGGACGGCCTGCTCGGAGCCGTCGTAGCCGATCAGCACGCCGAGCGGCCGGTCCCCGTCCGGCGAGGTGCCGGGCGCGTCGGAGGCGTCGGGCGTCGGCGCG
>NZ_KV788817.1:0-1986 GCF_001807385.1 Brachybacterium sp. HMSC06H03
GCCGGGCACCGCCCGGCCCGGGGCCGCAGGTCGAGACCACCTCTTCAGCCCTCCTGGACCCCGCATAGGATCACCGGATGACCCGCACGATCTACCTCACGGGTGAGGCGAAGTCCCCGAGCAACAATCCGATCACGACGCAGTGGGGATTGTTCTTCGTCGGCCTCGTCGTCGATACTGAGACCCACGTCATCCAGGCAGCCGACTGCACCGCCACACTGACGCTCACGGTCGAGTTCGTCCGCGAGCTGGTGGTCGGTCGATCCCTGCTCGAGGAGGACGCCCTGGTGGAGTCGATCACCGACAGGTACCACGGGTCCTCGCAGAAGGCGCTCGCCGCCGCCGTGCGCAGCGCCGCCGCGAAGTACCGCGACCTGTCGGCCCTCCCCGACCAGGAGTCATAACCGCATACCCGCAGCCGCCCGCCCGGAACCTCACCGAACCGGATCCCGTCGGAAGCACCGCACCGCGTCTCGCCCGAGACGCCGGTCACCGGTGCTTCCGATTTTTTGTCCCCGCAGCCGCCGGGGCACGGCCGCATCCCCTTCCCCACTCACCGAGGAGACCCCGTGATCACCGACGGACTGCTGATGCTCGGCGTCCTGCTGGCGCTCTCGTGCGCGCTGATCGTGCTCGAGCGCACCACCGGCTGGAAGCTGTTCAAGTACGTGCCCGGCATGGTGCTGATGTACCTGCTGTGCGCCGCCCTGAACTCCGCGGGGGTGTTCGGGCAGGACGACGCGACCCGCGCCCCCATCGCCGCCGTGAAGGACGTCGTCCTGCCGGCGATGATCCTGCTGTTCCTGTTCGGCTGCGACCTGCGCCGCATCATCAAGCTCGGCCCGCGGCTGCTGCTGACCTACGCCGTCTCCGCGGCGTCCCTGTTCGTCGCGATGGTGGGCGTGTTCCTCGCGTTCCAGAGCGCTCTGCACCCGGAGGCGTGGAAGGTGCTCGGCGCGCTGCTGGCCTCCTGGACCGGCGGCAGCGCGAACATGGTCGCGGTGCAGGACATCCTGCAGGCGCCGGAGAACATCTTCGGCTACGCCCTGATCACCGACACGCTCATCTACTCGATCTGGCTGACCGTCGCCTTCTCCTCCGTCGCGGTCTCCGGCCGTTTCGACCGCTTCACCCGGGCCCGCTCGACCCATCTGGTCGACCACGGCGACGATCTCGACACGGAGGAGGCTCCGATCACCGTCCAGTCCCTCGCGACCGTCGTCTTCGGCTCGCTGTTCGTCTCGACCCTCGCGATCTGGGTCGGCGGCCTGCTCCCGGAGCTGGGCGACGTCGTCAACGCCACCACCTGGACGATCGTCATCGTCTCCGTGCTCGGCCTCGTGATCGCCCAGACGCCGCTGGGACGGATCGGCGGCTCCACGGAGATCGCGACGCTGATGCTCTTCATCGTGATCGGCCAGATCGCCGCGGGCTCCGACTTCTCCGCGCTCACACAGGCGCCGCTGTACCTGCTGATCGGCGTCCTGGTCGTGCTCGTGCACCTGGCGATCATGGTGATCTACGCCCGGATCACCCACACCGATCTGTTCTCGATCGCGGTCTCCTCGACCGCGAACATCGGCGGTATCGCCTCCGCGCCGGTCGTGGCCAGCGCCTTCAACCGCCAGCTCGTGCCGGTCGGCGTGCTGATGGCGCTGATGGGCTCGTTCCTGGGCACCTTCCTCGGCCTCGCCGCCGCGCAGATCATGTCGGCGCTGTGAGCGGCGGGACCATGGAGCAGAGCGCTGAGCAGGCGGTGCTCGAGGTGGCGGCGGTGCGCCGCCACCGCCACCGGGCGCCGCTGCGCCACCCGTTCGTCACGGCGGCTCGCCGCACCGAGGCGGTCGAGTACGTGGTCGCAGAGGTGGAGCTCGCCGGCGGAGCGGTCGGGCAGGGCTCGGCCGCGGAGACCGTCGCGGTCACCGGGGAGGACGCCGCCAGCATCCTCGCCGCGCTCGACGGGCCGCTCGGCGCCGCGCTGCGCGG
>NZ_KV788818.1:0-13203 GCF_001807385.1 Brachybacterium sp. HMSC06H03
TCGGGCCGCGCGGCCGGCTCGGGTCGGCGCCCCGGCACGGCGGTCCAGTCCACGGGCCGCACGGAGCGGGCGGGGTCCTTGCGTCCGGCGAGCGCCTTCGGGCTCGGGACGGGTCGCTCGGGCCTGCTCGTCATCGGTCCCTCCTCCGCGTGCTCGTCATCGCCCACCGGCCGGGCTCCCTCGATGGTGCCACGAGGGCACCGGTCCGCTAGCGTGTCGCCCGTCTCGTCCCGTCCTGCCGTGAGGATCCCCGTGGCCGTCACCGTCGCCCGCCGTTCCCGTTCCGCACGCCTCGCCGCCGTGCTGGCCGCCGTGCTCCTCGCCGCCGGGTGCAGCGGCTCCCCCGAGGAGCAGAGCTCCTCCCCCGCCGCCCAGGGCACGTCCGCCGAGGAGCCCGCCGCCTCGGACGGGGACGACTCCGCCGGGGGTGCCTCCGACGAGGGCGGGAAGACCGCGGCCGTCGTGCCGCAGGAGTCCTACGAGGTCACGCCCGCACCGGAGGGCTTCGTCCCGCCGGAGCCCTGCACGGGCGAGGGCGCCTTCTACGCGGAGCTGGGAGGGGAGGCGAACCCCGGCCTGCCCGAGCGCGGCGGGGAATCCCTCACCGTCTCCCTCGAGAGCATCGAGGGCGACAGCGCGCAGATCATGGCGCAGGTCGGCGACAGCCCCGCCCGGGAGATCGGACCGATCACCCTGGGCGAGACCGTCGCCGTGGACCTGTGGACCCTCTCGGTGACGAGCGTGTGCGCCGACACCGAGCAGGTCGAGTTCGACCTCATCGACTGAGGCGCGACCTCCGCACCAGGGATGATGGGGGCATGACGGACCGCTCCCCTGCCCTGCACCGCTTCGACCTGGACGTCGTCGGGGCGGGGCTGCCTGTCGCCGCGGCACGGGAGGAGCTCGGGGCCGCGGCGCGGACGGGCGCGATGGTGGTCACCGCCCCGCCCGGCACGGGCAAGACGACGCTGGTGCCGCCGCTGGTCGCGAATCTGGCCGACGGCCTGACCCTCGTCACTCAGCCCCGACGGGTGGCGGTGCGCGCAGCCGCCCGCCGTCTCGCGTCCCTCGACGGCAGCCCGCTCGGCGGCCCCGTCGGCTTCACGGTGCGGGGCGAGCGGACGGTCGCGAAGGGCACGGCCGTCGAGATGCTCACCCCGGGCGTGCTGCTGCGGCGACTGCTCGCCGATCCGGAGCTGCCGGGCGTCTCGGCGGTGGTGCTCGACGAGGTCCACGAGCGGTCCCTGGAGACGGACCTGCTGCTGGGGATGCTCGCCGAGACGCGGCAGCTGCGGGAAGACCTGCTGGTCGGGGCGATGTCGGCGACGCTCGACGCGCGGGCGGTCGCGGAGGTGCTGGACGGCGCGGCGATCGTGGAGGTGCCGAGCGCCCTGCACCCGCTCACCACCGAGCACGCCCCCTCCCCGCCCCCGCGTCTGGACGCCGGCGGCGTCACCCGCGAGTTCCTCGACCATCTCGCCCGCACCGCGGCCCGCGCCCAGCGGGAGGAGGGCTGCGACGCGCTGGTCTTCGTGCCCGGCGCGCGCGAGGTCGACGAGACGGTCGCGCGCCTGCAGGGACTCGTCGACGGGGTCGAGGTCCTCCCCCTGCACGGCCGTC
Organism: Brachybacterium sp. HMSC06H03; assembly: GCF_001807385.1. Taxonomy (NCBI): domain Bacteria; kingdom Bacillati; phylum Actinomycetota; class Actinomycetes; order Micrococcales; family Dermabacteraceae; genus Brachybacterium; species Brachybacterium sp. HMSC06H03. The sequence continues at coordinate 1,621 of NZ_KV788818.1, forward strand.
TGCCCGCCGCCCAGCAGGACCGCGCGACCGGCGGGCGCCGCGCCGGGGAGCCGCCCCGGATCGTGGTCTCCACCGCGCTCGCCGAATCCTCCCTCACGGTGCCCGGGGTGCATCTGGTGGTCGATGCGGGGCTGTCCCGCGAGGTGCGACGGGATCGCGGCCGGGACATGTCGGGCCTGGTCACGGTCAGCGCCTCGCGGGCCGCGATCGAGCAGCGCGCGGGCCGTGCCGCCCGTCAGCGCCCGGGCCGGGCGGTACGAGTGTTCTCCGAGGCGGAGCTCGCGGGGATGCCGGCCCAGTCCCCGCCGGAGATCACCGCCGCGGATCTCACCGATGCGGCGCTCTGGCTCGCCTGCTGGGGGACGCCGCGCGGGGAGGGCCTGCCGCTGCTGACCCCGCCGCCGGCCGCGGAGATCCGCGCCGCCGAGGAGACTCTGCGGGCGCTGGGCCTGGTCGACGAGGAGGGCCGCCCCACCCCGGCCGGTCGCCGCACCGCGAAGCTCCCGGTCGGGGTGCGAGAGGCGCGGGCCCTGCTCGCGGGCGGGCCGTCGGCCGCCGAGGTCGTCGCCGCGGTCTCCGACGACCACCGCCCCACGGGCGCCGATCTCCCCCGCCTCCTCGCCGATCTCCGCGCAGGCCGAGCACCCGGCGCCGACCGCTGGCGCCGAGAGCGCGACCGCCTGAGGCGCCTCACCGGCTCCGGCGGTGTCCCGGCCTCCCCGGGCGCGGTCCTCGCCCTCGCCCGCCCGGAGCGGATCGCTCGCCGGGTGGCCGACGGCTCCCGCTCCTATCTCCTCGCCTCCGGCACGCGGGCGGCCCTGCCCGAGGGCAGCGGCCTGCTCGGCGCGCCGTGGCTCGCGGTCTGGGAGGTGCAGCGCGCGGAGGGGCTGGCCGCCGACGGCACCGGCGCCGTGATCCGCGCCGCCGCCCTGCTCACGGAGGACGAGGCCCTCGACCTGGGCGCTGGTCTGCTCGTCGAGGAGCGCACGGCGCGGCTCGGGGACGGCACCGTCCGTGCCCGCCGCCGACGCGCACTCGGTGCGATCGAGCTGTCCTCCACTCCCGTCACCGCGACCGCCGACGACACCGCCCCGGCCGTCCTCGCTGCAGTCCGGGAGAGGGGCCTAGAAGCGCTGAGCTGGTCGGACACCGCCCGCAGCCTGCGAGGCCGTCTCGCCCTGATCCACCGAGAGCTCGGTGACCCGTGGCCGGCGATGGACGAGGACGCACTCCTGGCCGCCCTCGAGACCTGGCTCGCCCCGCACGTGAGGACCCGCCTGGACGGCATCGACCTGGTCTCGGCGCTGCGCACCCTGCTGCCCTGGCCGGAGGCGTCCGAGCTCGATGCCCTCGCCCCCGAGCGGCTCCCGGTGCCCTCGGGATCCACCGCCCGGATCGACTATCCCGCGCCGGACGAGGAGGGCGGCCGGCCCGTCGTCGCGGTGAAGCTGCAGGAGCTGTTCGGCCTCGCCGAGACCCCGCGGCTGGTGCGGGGCAGGGTGCCGGTGCTCTTCCACCTGCTCTCCCCGGCCCGTCGGCCGCTCGCCGTCACGGACGACCTGCGCTCCTTCTGGGACGGACCGTACCGGGAGGTGCGCAAGGAGATGCGGGGGCGCTATCCGAAGCACCCCTGGCCGGAGGATCCGTGGACGGCGCCGGCCACCGCGCGGACCACGGCGAGGCTCAGGTCGAGCTGACCGTCGTGACCACGGTGGCCGCGGCGAGCGCCGCGGTCATGTCGTCCACGACCCGCTTCACGGCCGTCGCGGCGGGGCTGTCGATCTCGAGGGCCTCGATCCGCTGATCGAGCTCGCGGCGCGAGAGGCCGGGCAGGTCGTCCTTGAGGATGCGATGTGCGATCCCGAGGGCGCGCAGGATCTCCAGCAGCAGCCCGTCCTGCAGGGAGGCGCGGGCGGGGTCCTCGACGGCGGCGGCGAGCCGGGCGCGCAGCGCGGTCTCGAGCTCGTCGTCGTGGGTGGGCCAGCTGGTGGTGAACCAGCCGTCCTTGCGCTGCACGGCGCCGACGGCGGCGAAGCCCTCACCGATCACCTCGGTGAGGTTCATCGTGCGGTGGCCGATCGCGGCCTTCAGCGACTTCCCCTCGAGCTCGGCGAGCGCGCCGAGGGCCTGGTCGAGGACGGGCAGGTCGGTGGGCTCGGTGGAGAGGACCTGCACCTTCGGGCTGCGCTCCTCGGTCAGCGCGATCCGCTCGCGCAGGGCGAGCTCGGCGATCGCGGCGGCGGCGAGGGCATGGGTGCGGTACGAGGTCGAGTCCTGGCGGCCGGCGTCGTCGGTCAGCAGCAGGAACAGCTCTCCGGGGATCGTGTGCGTCGTCATGACCCCCCCCTTCCAGGGGCTCCACCGCACCGGATCCGACGATCGTCGCGCCCCGCCCCTGCTCCCGGGTGGGATCCAGCGGGCCTCTGGCACCATGAGGATCATGCGCCTGATCCGGACCCCGTCCCGCCTGTACCGTCTGCTGGCCCTGGCCGAGATGGTCACCTGGACCCTGCTGCTGCTCGGCATGCTGCTGAAGTACGCGCTGCAGGTCACCGAGGTGGGGGTGCGGATCGGCGGGAGCCTGCACGGCTTCGTGTTCCTGTCCTACCTGGTGGTGACGGTGCTGGTCGCGGTCGATCAGCGCTGGAGCCTCGGGCGCCTGGCGATGGGGCTGGGCTCCGCCCTGATCCCCTATCTCACCGTCCCCTTCGAGCGCTGGGCGCACCGGAAGGGCCTGCTCGGGGACTCCTGGCGGCTGCGCGAGGACGCCCCGCGCTCGTTCCCGGAGAAGGTGGCCGCCCTCGCGCTGCGCCGCCCGCTGCTCGCCGGCCTGATCGCGATCGTCGTGGTCGCGGTGGTGTTCTCGGTGCTGCTGCAGCTGGGCCCGCCCACGGAGTGGTTCGCCTGATCAGCCCGGCGATCGGGGTCAGCGCGGCCTGATGAGCGGGTCGATCTGCACGCTCCCGCCGCCGCGCAGGTGCAGCCGGCCCAGGTGCGTGACGGGCACCGCCTCCGCCAGGCGCGGCACCTGCGGCTGATCCGGCTCCGGCGGCAGCGCCTCCCCGAAGCACACCCCGCAGCCCAGCATCGCGACGGCCTGCGCACGCCGCGCCTCCCAGTCGAGTTGCGCCTCCTGCGAGGCGCGGATCCAGGGGCCGCCGACGGGCCGGCAGGGCCCGCAGCCGTCCTCGCCCTGCAGCGGGCACTGCGCGGGCCGGGCCGTGACCTGCAGCCGGAGTCCCTCCAGCGCGGGGACCCGCGGGTCCGCGCCGGTGGGGTGGACGTCGAGCCCGTCCGGCCCGATCCGCAGCACCGCCACCTGTCCGAGCTCCCGCGCGGCCGCCAGCGCGCTCTCGAGCGCTTGGTCGGGATGGGCGCCCAGCAGGTCCTCGCGCGTCGCGACGGCCGGCTCGAACCACTCCCGGCGAGGGCCGACGAGCGCTCCGCGACCGACGATCCCTCCCCTCGCCCGCAACGCCGCCGCCACGGCGGGGACGCGGAACCAGCCCCAGCGCGGGGAGAGCGGACGCCGCCGAGGAGCCCCGATCGGAGCCCCGACCTCCGCCCCTTCCCGGCTGGGACGGGCCGGCGCAGCGCTCTCGCCCTGCACCTCCTCGGGCGGTCGCCGGCCGGAAAGGTCGCCGACCAGCCCCACGCCCTCTCCGTCCACCGGCAGCACGGGCCCGAGAGCGGGCACCACCAGCCAGGCGTGCTCGAGCACGAGCGGCGGCCGTGCGGCGAGCGTGCGGCGCACCGTCTCCCGCGCCGGCGGCACCGTCGGCTCCCGCCGCCGGAAGCCGGGCTCGTCCTCCGGCGTCTCGTCGGCCGGGGGTGTGTCGTCCACCCGTGCCGTCACCGCCCCGACCCCGGGCAGGGACAGCTCGACGAGCTGGTCACGCCAGCTCGCGACGTGCTCATCGAGGGAGGCGTCGTCACGGGACATGTCCCGGAGGCTAGCGCGGGGGTGCGACAGCCGACGGCCCGACTCGTAGACTCCTGGGGTGCGGTGCCACCACTTCGACTCCGGCGCGTGCAGGTCCTGCACGCTGCTGGGCCTCCCCCGCCCGCGGCAGCTCGCCCGCGGCCGCGAGCACGTCGAGCAGCTGCTCGCCCCGCATCTCGCGCCGGGCACGATCTGGTCGGAGCCGATCGTCGGCGCGGAGCAGGGCTTCCGCGCCCGCGGGAAGATGGCCGTCGGCGGCACCGCTCAGGCGCCGCTGCTGACCCTGCCCGGGCAGTCCGCGGGCACCGACCTGTGCGACTGCCCCCTCTACCCGGACGGGGTCGAGGAGGTGCTCGAGGGGGCGAAGGCCCTGATCCGTCGGGCGCAGATCCCGCCCTATGACGTCGCCCGCCGCCGCGGCGAGATCAAGAACGTGCTGGTCACCAGCTCCCCGGACGGGGAGCATCTGCTCCGCTTCGTGCTGCGCAGCACCGCGGCGCTGGAGCGGCTGCGGGAGCACCTGCCGCGGCTGCTCGAGGCGCATCCCTCGGTCGTGTCGGTCAGCGCGAACATCCACCCCAAGCACACCACGCGCGTCGAGGGCGAGGAGGAGATCCCGCTGGCCGGGGCCGGTCGTCTCGCCGTGCGCACCGGGGACGTCACGCTGTTCTCCCGCCCGCAGTCCTTCCTGCAGACCCACACCGAGGTCGCCGGCGCCCTGTACCGCCAGGGCGCGGAGTGGGCGCGCGAGATCGCGGGGACGCGGGAAGACCAGGAGACGGGCCCCGGCCTGCGGATCTGGGACCTGTACTGCGGCCTCGGCGGCTTCGCCCTGCATCTCGCCCGCGCCCTCCCCGCCGCGCGGGTCACCGGGGTGGAGGTCTCCGCCCAGGCGATCGACGGGGCGCGCGAGGGCGCGGAGGCCGCGGGCGCCCGGGTCCGCTTCCTCGCGGCCGACGCGACCGCCTGGGCCATCGAGGAGGCCGCCGGCCCCGCAGGCCCGCCCGATATCGTCGTGGTGAACCCGCCTCGCCGCGGCCTCGGGCCGGAGCTCGCCGGCTGGCTCGAGCGCTCCGGGGTCCGCGACGTCCTCTACTCCAGCTGCAATCCGGCGAGCCTGGCCGACGACCTCGCCGCGATGCCCTCGCTGCGCATCGTCGCCGGCCGCTACGTCGACATGTTCCCCCACACCGAGCACGCCGAGGTGATCGTGCGTCTGCGACGCATCGCCCCCGGCGAGGAAGGCCTCTCATGACTCCCACCCCCACCGCCCAGCTGACCGCCGTGACCCGCACGGTCACCCCTGCGAGGAACGGGAACACGGTCGCGCTCTCCCAGACCTTCGACGCCGCTCCGGAGCAGCTGTGGGAGGCGGTGACCACGGCCGAGCGGCTCGCCCGCTGGTTCGGCACCGCACGCGGCGACGTGGTCCCCGGAGGGCGCTACGAGCTGCCCGAGATGGAGACCAGCGGCCGCCTGGTCGAGGTCGAGCCGCCGCATCGTCTGCTGCTGACCTGGGAGTTCGGGAAGAGCTCGAGCGACCTGGAGCTGCTGATCACCCCCGCGGAGGAGAGCGCGGAGGGCGCCGGGGGCAGCACCCTCACCCTGCGCCACACCGTCCCCGCCGACGCGCACTGGGCGACCTTCGGCCCCGGCGCGACGGGCTGCGGCTGGGATGCGGCGCTGTACGCGCTGGCCCAGCACCTCGAGGATCCGGGCAAGGACCTGATGCGTCACCTGGGCAGCTTCGCCGGCTCCCCCGACGGCGCGGAGTTCACGCGCGCCACGGCGGATGCCTGGTACGAGGCGCACGTCGCCGGGGGCGCGGACCGCAAGCCCGCCCGCAAGGCCTCGGTCCGCACCGCCGCCGCCTATCTCGGCGAGGAGATCGAGACCGAGTGAGCGCCTTCGTGGAGGTGCTCTCCCTCGGCGGCACCATCTTCATGACCGAGGACGCCCGCGGCGAGAGCGCCCGCCCGGACGACGACGCCGGGGCGCGGCTGCTCGCCGCCGTCGGCGGGGACGTCGAGCTGCGGCCCCGAGCGCTCGCGAACATCTCCTCCTCCGATGTGCGCCCGCACCACCTGCGCGCCGTGCTGGAGAGTGCGCGAGCCGCGGTCGATTCCGGCGCGGCCGGCGTGGTGCTCACCCACGGCACCGACACCCTCGCGGAGACGGCGTTCCTGCTCGACCGGTTCTGGGACCGGGAGGCGCCGCTGGTGGTGACCGGGGCGATGCGTCCGGCGAGCGCGCCCGGCGCCGACGGGCCCGCGAACCTCCGCGACGCGGTCCGCGCGGCGACCGCTCCGTCGGCCCGCGGCCTGGGCGTGCTGGTCGTGTTCGACGCTCACGCGCATCTCGCGGACCGGGTCGTGAAGGCCTCGTCCCGCGGGGTCTCGGCCTTCGCCTCGGAGCCCTCGGGGCCGCTCGCGATCGTCGGCGGGGAGGACCTGCGCCTCCTCCATCTCCCGCTGCCGCGTCCGGCCCGTTCCGGCGGACTCCCGCCGGACCGCTTCCCGGCGGTGCCGCTGCTCACCGCGGGCCTCGACGAGGACCTCGCGCTGCTGGACCACCTCCCCGCCGAGGCGCTGGCGGGGCTGGTGATCGACGGGGTCGGGATGGGGCACGTCTCCCCCTCCGCGATGCCGCGCCTGCGCCGCCTGCTGGCCGAGGGGGTGCCTGTCGTGGTCGCGGCGCGGCCCTTCGGCGGCGGCACCTCCACGCACCACTACGGCTATCCCGGTTCCGAGGTGGACCTGCTGGACGCGGGTGCCGTGATGGCCGGGCTGCTGCCCGCCCCGAAGTCCCGCCTGCTGCTGCAGGTGCTGCTGGCCTCCGGGGCGTCGGCCGACGGGATCCGCGCGGCTTTCGAGGCCTACGCGTCCTGACCCGCGGCGCCGTCAGAACGGCGGGTGGTCCACGTCGAGCGGCGGCCCGGGCGGGATGATGCGGCGCTTCGTCCGCACTCTGGTGAACTCGTCCTCGAGCTGGATCTCGGCGAGATGGTCCTCGGCCTCGTCGAGGGCTCGGCAGCGGGGCTCGTCGGGGCCGCGCTGCCTGGCCTCCCGGGCGCGGCGGTGGGTCCGCTCGGCCTGGGCGAGGCGGCGGGTCATCCGCGGGGTGAGCAGATCGGTGTTCTCCGCGGTGCGCACCCGGAGGTCCTGCTCGAGCTCCCAGGTCGTGACCAGCGGTTCGGCGCTGGTGGTGCGGTCCCCGCGGTCGGGGTCGTCCTGGGGATCCCTGGCGGGGTCGATCAGCCCGGCGGTCTTCAGCTGGTGGTGGCGCCGGCACAGTCGGTGCAGGTTCCAGAGGGAGGTCGGGCCGCCGCGGGCCGGATCGTGGTGGTCGTACTCGATGATGTGGTCGTCCTCCGCGGCGAGCGCGGTGGGGCGGGTGCATCCGGGCGCCGCGCAGACGGGGTGGCGCAGCCGCAGTTGCATGCGCTGCTGCGCGTCGGGCCGGTAGGTGTCGATCCGGGCGGGGAGGTGGGTGCCGCAGATCGGGTCGGTGAGGATCCGGTACCAGACCGAGGAGGTCGCGGCGAGGTCCCGGGCGAGGTCGGCCGGGATGGGGGTGAGCCCGTCGAGCATCGCCGGGGAGTCGTCCATCCCGAGCAGGGTCGTCACGGGCACGGTGACGAGGATCTTGAACGGCTGCGCGGTCTCCTCGACCGGGTCGAGGTCGAGCATGGTGCGGGTGAGGATCGCGTAGCGCAGGGCGGACAGGCTGAGGGGGCGCTCCCGGTCGCGGACATCGCCGTCGAGGTCGAAGGGGATCGGCTCCTCCTCCCCTGCCTCGAGCGCGACGCGCTGTGCGCGCTGGACGGCGCGGGCGCTCGCGTCGAGCCGCAGGCCGAGGCTGCGGATCTCGGGGATCGGGCCGGTGATCGTGATCCAGGCGACGCCCTGCTCGGAGTCGACACCGTCGATCCGCACCTCGCGTGCCTCGCGGGGCGGCTTCAGCTCGTTCCCGACGGAGGCCACGGCCAGTCGCACCTGGGCCTCGAAGGTGCTGCGGGGGATCGAGGGGATCTCCACGCCGGCCAGGTGCTCGTCGACAAGGCGGATCTGGTCGGCGTCGAGCCGTCGCACCTGGCGCAGCAGGAAGCGGTGGTAGTCCTCCGGCAGGTCGCCGGCCTCGAGGTGCGCGAACATCCGGGGCAGGTCGACGACGGCGTGGTGGGCGTCGCGGATCTGTGAGGTGGCCTGCGTGATCGAGCAGCGCAGTCCCACGGCGACCTTCATCGCGGTCATGTCCGCGTCGATCAGCGAGCCCTCGTTGTCCGGGTCGATGGCGAAGAAGTCCGCGAGATGGCGGAGGCGGCGGGCGTGGAGCTGCGCCTGCTCTCGCATGAGGGAGTGGAGCGCGAGCACGCGGCCGGCGTTCTTCCCCTCGATACCGCCGACCTCCTCGAGGATCAGCTCCTCGGTGAGCTCCCGCCGGGCGCGCACGCGCCATTCGCGCGCGGGACGGGCGGGAGCGGCGGGGCTCGACGGGCCCGGCCCAGAGGAGGCATCGCTCGACGAGGACTGTCGCGCGGTCTCGGACGATGATGCGTCGCGGCGCGCATCGTCGTCGAAGTCGTCGAACTCCCCCATTGCCGCCACCTCCCCCGCTGCCCGGGCACTCACCGATGAGCGCTTCTTCGAATACCTCGACACTACCGCCTGCATGTCCACTTCAGAAGCCCCGGAGAAAAATGGGGATCAATCTGTGGATAACCACCCCGTGGGGAGGCAAGGTCACTGTGGATCAGCCCTCCGCGCGACGACCGAGCAGGGACTCATCCACCGGAACAGGCCTCTTCGTGGACGGTGGCGTTCGCATGTCACACCCTCCTGCTAGGCGCACTACCTGCACGATCCCCGGTTCGACGGCGAACGAGCCGGCGCCGAGGGCGGACCCTCGAGACGCACCGAACGTCATGTGCCTGGAGCACGGGAGGGCAGGCGACGGGCTGAAGGAGGCGGCGAGCAGAAGGAATGGACGACAATCCCGCCGAATACACCGAAATCTCGATTGAACCAGCGAGCTGACATTCATCGATTCCCCTCAACTCCACCTGACGTCGTGACGAAAGTCGGATCCCGAGGACGCAGACAGGGTCCTCGGCGGTGCCGGCGCAGCACGGCGTCGGCCGCTCCCGGCATGAGGGGATCGTCGTCGGCCGCGCGTCCCCGTCGGCCTCACCGCGCCGAGCCCCTCCACGACGCAGAGCGCCCCTCCGTGATCACACGGAGGGGCGCAGGGGCGAGCGCCGGCGGCACAGGGACGGGACCCGGCGACGCCGGCTCGTCAGTCAAGCGTTGTCACACGGACCCAGCCCTCAGGCCGTCAGGCACAGGCAGAAGGGGTGTCCCGCGGGGTCGAGGTAGACGCGGAAGCTCCCGGAGGCGGAGGGCTGGTGCTCGTGGACGGTCGCGCCGAGGGCGAGTGCCCTGGGCTCGGCGCGGTCGATGTCGGTGACGGAGAGGTCGAGGTGGAACTGCTGGGGGTGGTCGCCGTCGGGCCAGGTGGGGCGGCGGAAGTCCGCCACCTTCTGGAAGGCGAGGGAGGCCTCGCCGTCGGGGTCGTCCTCGCTGCGACGGCCGCGGGGCGGGATCAGCTCCGCCCAGTCGGAGTCGCTGCCCTCCTCGACCCGCCAGCCGAGCAGCTTCGCGTAGAAGGTTGCCAGCTGGAGGGCGTCGGGGCAGTCGAGGACGGTGAGATCGAGGCTGGGGATGACGGGCTCTGTATCCAGGTCTTCCATCATGCGGCCACCGTAGGAGCACGGACCCCGCAGGGGAAGCACATCGCGCGTGTCCGCGCGGTCTCATCCCGCGTGTCCGCGCACAGCGTCATCGCCGGATCGCCACTGCGCGCACGACGGTGACAGACTGGGGGCATACGTCGTGCGATATCGACCGTCGAAAGGTGAACTGATGACCATTCCCGCCGATCCGACTCCTTCCCTGCAGGACTACGCCCACCCCGAGCGGCTCGTGACCACGCAGTGGCTCGCGGACCGGCTCGCCGCGGGCGAGACCGAGGGGCTCGTGGTCGTCGAGTCCGACGAGGACGTGCTGCTCTACGAGACCGGGCACATCCCCGGCGCGGTGAAGATCGACTGGCACCTCGACCTCAACGACCCGGTCACCCGCGACTACGTCGACGGCGAGGGCTTCGCGAAGCTCATGGACGCCTCCGGCATCACCCGCGAGACCACCGTGGTGATCTACGGCGACAAGTCCAACTGGTGGGCCGCCTACGCGCTGTGGGTGTTCAGCCTGTTCGGCCACGAGGACGTGCGCCTGCTCGACGGCGGCCGCGCCGCCTGGGAGGCCGAGGGCCGCGAGATGACGACCTCGACCGAGGGCCGCCCCGCGCCGACCAGCGGCTACCCCGTCGTCGAGCGCGAGGACGCCCCGATCCGCGCCTACCGCGAGGACGTGCTGGATTTCCTCGGCGGGCCGCTGATCGACGTGCGCTCCCCGCAGGAGTACTCCGGCGAGCGCACGCACATGCCCGACTACCCGCAGGAGGGCACCGTGCGCGGCGGCCACATCCCCACCGCGCGCTCGGTGCCGTGGGCCCGCGCCGCCGCGGAGGATGGCCGCTTCCGGTCCCGCGCGGAGCTCGAGGCGATCTACCTCGGCGAGCTCGGCTTCGAGAGCGAGACGCCGACGGTCGTGTACTGCCGCATCGGCGAGCGCTCCGCGCACACCTGGTTCGTGCTCACCCACCTGCTCGGCTTCGACTCGGTGCGCAACTACGACGGCTCCTGGACCGAGTGGGGCAACGGCGTGCGCCTGCCGATCGCCCAGGGCACCGAGCCCGGCGAGGTCCCCGCCCGATGAGCCCGACGAACAGCGCCGACGCCGCGACCTCCGCGCTGCCCGAGGGCTTCGCGGAGATCGCCGACGACTTCCACGCGCTCGGCGAGAAGGATCGCCTGCAGCTGCTGCTGGAGTTCTCGCAGGGCCTGCCCGAGCTGCCCGAGCGCTACTCCGAGCACCCGGAGCTGCTCGAGCCGGTGCCCGAGTGCCAGTCCCCGATCTTCCTGGCCACGGAGGTGGAGGGGCAGGGTCGCGAGGCGACCGCGCACCTGTTCTTCTCCGCCCCGCCGGAGGCGCCGACGACGCGCGGCTTCGCCGCGATCCTCGCCGAGGCTCTCGACGGGCGCACCGTGGGCGAGGTGCTGGACACCCCGGACACGGTCACCGGCGAGCTGGGCCTGGCCGAGGTGGTCAGCCCGCTGCGCCTGAACGGCATGTCGGGGATGCTCGCGCGGATCAAGCGCCAGCTCTCCGAGAAGGCCGCGGTCTGAGCAGGCCCCTCCTCACTGCACTGCGGCGCCGCCCCCGAGGGGGCGGCGCCGCAGTGCGTCGAGGGGTGGGGCGACGTGCCGATCCGCCGACGGCGGGCACGACCGATGGGCCCGGCCGATGGGACCGACCGACGCCCGATCAGTCCGATCGCGGGTCGTGCACCGTCTGCTCGGCTGTACGGCGCTCCCGGGCCCGGTCCGCGGCACCTCGCTCATCCCTGCTCCGCGCCTCCCCGCCCCGCACGTCCCCGCCGTCGTCCCCTCGGCCGTAGCGCTCGAAGGCGCGGCCGGCACCGCTGCGCAGGGCGCCGAGGGCGGCACGACCGGCCTCGGC
>NZ_KV788819.1:0-7726 GCF_001807385.1 Brachybacterium sp. HMSC06H03
CGGACCCGGCGGTCCCGACGATCCCGGCGGCCCCCCGCGAGCAGACCGGGGCGCCGCGGACGTTCCCGCGGGAACGCTCCGCGACCTCGGCACCGGCAATCCCGACCCCGCCCTCATCCCGGACCTCGCCCCGGCGCTCGTCGGCGCCATCGGCCGCCCCGTGCTCTACGGCGAACCGGTGATCGACCCCGGCTTCGAGGCCTGGGCACGGGACTGGGTCGCGCCCGACGTGCCCACCGGCGCCGATGCGGACCTGACGCTGACCAGCGGCGCCGTCGACGCGATCGAGCGGCTGCTGGCGCAGTCCCTGGTCCGCGACGACGCCGTGGCGCTGGAGGACCCGTGCTTCCTGGCCAGCATCCAGACGGTCCGCCACGCCGGCTACCGGGCCCTTCCCGTCCCCGTCGACGCGGAGGGCATGACCGCGGACGGGCTCCGCGCCGCGCTCGAGGCCGGGGCCCGCGCCGTCGTGCTCACGCCGCGGGCCCAGAACCCCACCGGCGCCTCGCTCAGCGCCCGCCGCGCGGAGGAGCTGCGGGCCGTGCTCGCCGAGCACCCCTACGTGCTCGTCGTCCTCGACGACTACTACTCGTTCCTCTCCCGTCGGCCCTTCCGCTCGCCGCTCCCGGCGGGGCACCGCCGCTGGGCGCTGGTGCGCTCGGTCTCGAAGTTCCTCGGCCCCGACCTTTGCCTCGCGGTCACTGCGACCGACCCCCAGACCGCCGGCAGGCTCGCTCTGCGGCTCAGCCCCGGCACCACCTGGGTCAGCCACCTCCTGCAGCGACTCGCCCACGGGGTGCTCGCCGACGACGCGTCCCGCGCCCTCGTCGAGCGCGCTGGAGAGCACTACGCCGCCCGGAACGCCGAGGTCGCCGGCCTGCTCACGGCGCACGGTCTCCCCGCCGAGGCGGCCGACGGGATGAGCCTGTGGGTCCCGGTGCCGCGCCCCGCCCGGGAGGTCGCGGCGGAGCTCGCCCGTCGAGGATGGCGCGTGCGCACCGGCGACGAGTTCCGCCTCGCCCCGGGCTCTGCGGGTGCCGATCCCTCTCGGCACCTCCGCCTGACCGTCCACGACCTCACCGGCGCCGAGGCGCAGCGGTTCGCGACGGATCTCGTCGGTGCGGCCGGTGGAGCGCCTGCGGCGGCCGACAGGGCGTAGGTCGAGCATCAGCGCGGGGGAAGGCCTGGTGGCCAGTGCTCCGCGAGGCGTGCCGCCGCCCGATCGTCCTGGCCGGCGGGACGAGAGGGCGGCGCGCCCGGGTCAGTCGCGCTGCAGGACGGCGAAGGTGGTGGCCGAGAGCTGCTCGTTGACGCCCAGGTTCGAGATCCGCGCATCGGTGATCCCGAAGGAGCCCAGCCGCTGGGTGTGCTTGTGGATGTATCGCTCGGCGGACTCCTCGTCGGCGAACAGATAGGCGCCGCCCGCCACGGACGTCCGCGGGTCCTCGGTCCAGACCTTCCAGATCAGACCGTCCTCCGCGGCGATGTCGTCGGCCAGCTCTGCGTACGCGACAGCGGCCTCCGCGCCGAAGGGGCCGTCGGACGAGAACTCGATGGAGACGAGGCGAGGCATGGGGATCACTCCTGGAGGTCGAGGATGAGCTGACCCCTACGGCACCACGGCTTCGGCGGCCGCGTCGAGTGATCGCTGCCGATTGCTCACCGGGTCGAGCCCTACCGGCGCTCCTCGATCGTCCCGACGATCCGCTCGGCGATCTCCCGCATCCGGCGGAGCTGCTCGGGATCGAGCGGGTCGATCGCGAGGTCGAGCACCTCGGCGGCATGGCCCGGCGCGGTGGCCACGACCTTGTCGAAGCCGGCGTCGGTGAGCACGGCGAGGGTGGTGCGTCCGTCGGCCGGGTCGGGCAGGCGCTCCACCCAGCCCTTCGTCTCCAGACGGGTGACCACCTGCGAGAGGCGCTGGAGGCTCGAGTCCGCGCGCGCCGCGAGCTCACGCAGGCGCAGGCGGCGCTCCGGCTGCTCGGACAGCTGCGAGAGCACCTGGTAGTCGAAGTGGGTGATCCCCGCGTCGCGACGCAGCTGTGCGTCGAGCGCCGCGGGCAGCCGCACGAGGAGGCTCGTGAGAGCCCGCCAGGTGGCCTGCTCCTCGGGCGTCAGCCAGCGCGGGTCCTCGATGGTCACCCGGGAGATCTTACCCGTGGCGGCGGTGGCGGCCCCGGCCGGCCCGTCCCCGCCCGCCCGGACGAGGATCGAGTGGCGCATCTCGACCGCTTCGGGCTGCGAATACCGGTCGAGATGCACCACTCGATGAGGGGCATCGCCTGCATCCCTCCTACCGGATCAGACGCTCTCTTCAGGAGGAAGATCGAACCACCCGATCTGTCCAGGTCCGGGACGGCGCCCGCCGAGTGCCTGCCACACGGTGCCTACGTGCTCAACGACTGCCTCGACTGGTTCCGGCGCGGGGTGGAAGCCGGTATCGTCGATCGATCCGGCCACAAGGTCCCCGCGAACCAGAAGTCGTGCCAGGACATCGATCCCGCGTCGCTCGATCTCTCGATCATCACTCACTCCGGAGCGGAGCAGTGCCGAGACGACGTCGCCGGGACTCACCCAGTCGTCGGCAGCAGCATTGAGCACGGCCTGTTCGACCTCGTCTGGCGAAGAAGTCGCCCACTCATCCAGGGCTTGGGGCGTTGCAAACCTAGGTCCGGTCGCCGGGCGGCGGCCTATGTGGCCGTCTGCGCGTGCGGCGATCGCGGCACCGAGGGGGAACTCGAGAGCCCATGGTGCCCGGGTCGTGATGAGCATCGTGTTGCCGCTGTCGGGACGCGCGAGAGCGAGTGTCAACACACCGTCAGGGGCAAGCGTTGATGCTGTGATCACAGAGCCAAGCAGTCGACTGTCGTCCGTGAGCAGTGCGCCTCCGGAAGCAGGCGACTTTCCGTGCAGAACGGCTCCACGACTAGTGACCAGTCGAGTCTGTCCGGCATCGATGTCCAGCGCTTCGACCCATTGCCCGCGCAAGGTCTCGAATGCACCGCTGAGAGCATCCTCATGCAAGCTCATCGGATGTGCACCTTCTCAGTCGTTCCATCAGGGTGGCGTACGTCGATCGTGCGACCCCCAGAGCGTGAACTCTCACGTAGTCCGATCTCGGTCCCGTCCGGTTGCCTGACCCATTCTCTGGCGAGGTGACGCCGGGAACTGAGGGTCGTTCACCGCCTCTGCGAAAAGGATCCCGCCCCCGGCTGCCGTGACGGCAGCGCCTGCAGCTATGAGTTCAGCCGATCCGACCATGACGCCGCCGGCTGCGGTTCCCCCTCCGAAGGTGACCAGCCCAGTCGGAAGCAACGCGATTCCGACACCCTCTCCCGCAGCTCCAAGTGCCGTCATGCCGAGTCCGAGGAGCATTGTTCCGGTTGCTGCAGGATTGTCGATCATCGCCTGGCCGAAGGATGCCAGACCGTTCACAACCGGTACACCGATGTTGTCCCAGGTCCATCCTGCGGCTTCCTCGGCGGTGCCGAGAACCCAGTCCAGAGGGTCGAACTCGTCGAGCGGGCGCTCGAGGCGGCCACCTCGCTCGAGGCCGACGGCGTGGGCGTCGCCGTGCTGCACAGCCCCACCCTCAAGCCCTTCGACGAGGAGTCGCTGCTTGCCCAGCTCGGCAAGGGCCGCCTGGTGCTCACCGCCGAGAACCACTCGGTGGTCGGCGGGCTGTTCGACATCGTCGCCCGCACCGTCGCCGCGCACGGGCTGGGGGAGAGGATCCACCCCATCGCCTTGCCCGACGAGTTCCTCGACGCCGGCGCGCTGCCGACCCTCGCGGACCGGTACGGGGTCAGCACCGGCGCGATCGTGGAGAAGGTGCGTGCCCTGCTCTGAGCGGGGCGCCGATGCCAGACCGCGGTGGCCGCCGCCGCGACGCCGTGACTAGGATCGACGGCGACCGTGACCGCTCCGACGACGGAGAGCACCCATGTCCCTGCAGGACCCGCCGGCCGCGCTGCGCGTCGGCATCGTCGGCACCGGGGGGATCTCCCGGGCCCATCTGCCCGGCTGGCAGGCGCTCGGCGCCGAGCTGCACTGCACCAGCCCCGAGGGCGCCGAGGCGTTCGCCGCCGAGGCCGGGGCCCGCGTGCACCCGGACCTCGACGCACTGCTCGCGGCGGTGGACGTCGTGGACGTCTGCACCCCCACCCCCTCACACCCAGGCATCGTCCGCGCCGCCCTCGCCGCGGGGAAGGACGTGCTCTGCGAGAAGCCGCTCGCGCTGACCGGCGAGGAGGCGCGCGAGCTGGCCCGGCACGCCGAGAACGTCGGCCGCCTGCTCTTCCCCGCGCACGTCGTGCGCTGGTTCCCGCAGTACGCCGCGGCGAAGCGCGCCGTGGGCACCGGCGCGATCGGCACCCCCGCCGTGCTGCGCTTCGAGCGCACCGGCGCCCTGCCGGACCGGGACTGGTACGCCGACGAGGAGCGCTCCGGCGGCATCGTGATGGACCAGATGATCCACGACATCGACCAGGCGCTCTGGCTCGCCGGCGACGCGGACTCGGTCCACGCCCGCCAGCAGGTCGCCGCCTCCGACCCGGCTGTGCGCACCGCCCACGTGGTCCTCACCCACCGCTCCGGCGCGCTCAGCCACTGCCGCGGCTTCTGGGGCCCCGAGGGCACCCGGTTCCGCTACACCTTCGACCTCGCCGGCGACCGCGGCCGCCTCCGGTACGACAGCGCCGGCGACGCCGGCATCACCTTCGACGACGTCGCCTCCGCCCGGCAGGCGAGCGGCGACGGCTTCCTGCCCGACGTCTCCACCATGGAGGACCCCTACGCCGCCGAGATCGCCGAGTTCGCCCGCGCGGTCACCGTCGGCGGCGCCACCCGCGTCGAGGCGGCCGACGGCGCCCGCGCCGTGGAGGTCTCCCGCGCCGCCCTCGACTCCCTGCGCACCGGACGGAGCATCCCATGCTGAACGCCCCAGGTCAGGACCCCGCGAACGCATCGGCCGACGCCCCGCTGCGCGTGGCGCTGATGAGCTGCGCCCACACCCACGCCTTCTCCTACGCGGCGCTGCTCGAGGCCCGAGCCGACGTGTACCTCGTCGTCGCCGATCCCGACGGCTACGGGGACGTGCGCGGGGTGCGGGTCGTCGGCAGCTACCAGGACGCCTGGGAGGCCTGGCCGGAAGGCCCCGACGCCATCGTCGTCACCAGTGCGAACGCCCACCACCGCGAGCTCGTGCTCGAGGCCGCTCGCCGCGGCGTGCACGTGCTGTGCGAGAAGCCGCTCGCGACCACCGTGGCGGACGCCGAGGAGATGGTCGCCGACTGCCGTGAGGCGGGCGTGGTGCTGATGACCGCCTTCCCCGTCCACTTCTCGCCCGCCGTCCAGGCGCTGCGCGCCGCGGTCGCCGACGGCACCCTCGGCGAGATCGTCGGCCTCACCGGCACGAACAACGGCAAGCTCCCCGCGGGCCGCGACTGGTTCACCGACGTCGAGCTCGCCGGCGGCGGCTCGCTCGTGGACCACACCGTGCACCTCGCCGAGATCCTCGACTCCGTGCTCGGGGAGCCCGAGAGCGTCCACGCCGTCTCCAACCGGATCCTGTACGCGGACCGTGCGGGGGAGGGCGCCGAGACCGGCGGGCTCGTCACCCTGACCTATGCCTCCGGCGTCGTCGCCACGATCGACTGCTCCTGGTCGATGCCGGCCGACGCGCCGACCTGGGGCGGGCTCACCCTCCAGGCCCTCGGCACCGGCGGCCAGCTCCAGATCGACGCCTTCGCCCAGCACGTGGGCGGGCCCGGCCAGTGGCTGCCCTACGGCACCGACCTCGACGCCCTGCTGCTGGACGCCTTCCTCGACGCGGTCCGCGCGGGCGAGGCGGCCGCGCCGACGGGTGAGGTGGGGCTGCGGACCGTCCGCGTCGTCGCCGCCGCGCAGGAGTCCGTGCGGACCGGGCAGCCGGTGGCGCTCGCGGGATGAGGGGAGCGGCGCCGGGGATCGTGCGGTGCTGCGAGACCAGCGGTGCCGAGGGCCGCACGGCGCCGGGGTGTGAGGTGCCGGGGCGTGAGGTGCCGGGCCACAGCGATCCGTCGGCCCCTCAGCCACACTTCCTATAGGGTGCCGGTCGAGCGGGTGCGTCGCCGAGAGCGGCCCGCCCGTGCGACGATCGACGCCGCCGGGACAGGCGATGACGCAGGGCCCGGGAAGAGAGGGGAGTGCTGTGATGGCTGTGCGACGGCAGGTGCTGCGCGCCGAGGTCGAGGAGCTGATCCTGCAGCGGCTGCTGGAGGCGCGCTGGCCGCCGGGGGCGCGGCTGAGCATCGACGGGCTGGCCCGCGACCTCGAGGTCTCCCCGACCCCGGTGCGGGAGGCGATGGTGTCCCTCGAGCGCTCCGGGCTGGTGGAGTACGTGGCGCTGCGAGGCTACGTCGTCGCGCCGATGCTCGACGCCGAGCAGATGACCGAGCTGCTCGATGCCCGACGCGTCGTCGAGACCGCCGCGCTCGGCCGAGCCTTCGAGGACGTGGATGCGCTGCTCGCCGCCCTCGAGGAGGCGCACGCCGCCCACGGCGCCGTCATCGCCCGGATCGAGGCCGCTGGCGAGGTGAGCATCGAGCTGCTCCAGGAGCACTTCCACGCCGACTGGTCCTTCCACCAGGCCCTCTTCGACCACTCCGGGAACCGCTACCTCTCCACGATGGTCGAGACGGTCCGCGCCCACACCCATCGCATGCGGCAGACCTGGGTGGGCGGGCCCGCCGCGCTCGACGTCCACGATGCCTACACCGAGCACGGAAGGATCCTCGAGAAGGTGCGCCGCCACCACCACGACGGGGCGCTGCAGGCCCTGGACGAGCATCTCGCCGCCGTTCTCGAGCGCTCCCACGCCGTCGCCGAGGCCGGGGAGGCCGGCGGCACCGCGAAGGGCTGACGGGACGCGATCTCAGCGGTCGGCGGCCGGATCCGCCGACGGCTCCGAGAAGCGGGCGCGCAGGAACTCCGAGTGCACGTCGAGGGTGCGCGAGACGCCGGAGACGACCTCGTGCTCGAGCCGGTCCAGGCGCCCGTCCAGCACGGCGAGCTGCTCTTCGATGCGCTGCAGGTTCCCCGCCGCGCGGGTGCGGGTGTCCTCCGTCGAGGTGGGGGTCAGGAAGCCGACCGTGTCCTCGAGCGCGCCCACCAGCTCGGGGACGTAGCGCTCGGTCATGCCCTCCAGCAGCATCACGTCGGGGTCCGAGGCGCGACGGGACTGCAGCGCCGCCGAGCCCAGCAGCGCGTCGACCCGCAGCAGGAGGGTCTCGGCGCGGTCCAGCAGGCGCTTCTCCGTCGGCCCCTGGATCCGGCGCCGCATCCGATGGATGCGCCGGCGCTGCTGGGTGGAGTCCTTGACGATCTTCTCCAGCATCGCCCGGGTGCCGGAGGAGACCTCCTCCGCGGAGCGGCCCAGGCGCGTCGGCCTCGGTCGACGATTGCGCAGCAGGAACGCGCTGCCGCCGCCCGCCACCGCGGCGATGCCGAGGCTCGCCAGGAACGGGGTGAGCAGACCGGCCCCGCCCACCAGGGCGCTCACCCCGAGGAGCATGAAGCTGCTGATCCCGAGCACGCCCGCGAGCACCACCGGCACGCCGACGGTCAGCCAGCGCCCTCGCCTGCGGGGCAGCGAGACCGAGCGGGAGCGCGGGGCATGGACCGTGCCCTCGAGGGGTGCGGTGCCGGCGGCCCACGACCCGGGCGCGGGCGGCGCCGGGGCGCGCAG
>NZ_KV788820.1:0-3043 GCF_001807385.1 Brachybacterium sp. HMSC06H03
GGCGGGACCGTGCGGTCCACGCGCATCCAGCCGGCCGGCACGGGCTCGGCGGCGCCGGGCGCCGCCGGCACCGGCGAGTCCTCGGCGCTCTGCGCGGCGGAGATGTCGATCCCGAAGATCGTGTGGAAGGCGGAGACGTACTCGTCGGCGAACCCGGTCTCGGCCAGGTGCCGGGCCCGCTCGGCGGGCTGGTGCATGACCCTGGCGAGGATGCGGCGCACCGAGCGCTCGAGCTGGTCGGCGGTCTCCACGGAGACGTCGCGGCGCAGACGGTCGATCTCCCCGTCGGCCGCGTCGAACACCTCGCGGCGCAGGGCGGCCATCGCCGGGTCGATGCGGCGCACCTCCTGCTGCTGGCGGAAGGCCTCGACGTTCTCGGCGATGATGCCGCGGGCGGTCACCAGCGCCGGGTCCTCGCCGTCCGGGTCCTCCCGGCGCAGGTCCTCCAGCCCCAGCACGGTGATGCCCTTGAGGTGGCGCACGAGGGGGTGGAGGTCGGAGTGCAGCGCGAGGTCGAGCACGACGGTGCGGCCCGCGTTCAGGAACAGCTCGGGGAACAGCGAGGTGCCGCGACCGGAGGCGGCCAGCACCAGGTCGGCCTCGCGCAGGGCCCGCTCGAGCCCCTCGGCCTCGACGGCCTCCGCGCCGTGGCGCTCGGCGAAGCCCGCCGCCCGCCCGGACGGGGAGAAGACCTGCATCCGGGAGACGCCGCGGCGCGCCAGCTCCGACAGCCCCAGCCGGGCGTAGGCGCCGGTGCCGACGATCAGCACGCTGCGGCCCTCGAAGCCGCCGAGCTGCATCCCGGCGCGGTCCAGCGCGACGGAGGCGCCGGAGCGACCCGCAGCGCCGACGGGGGCCTGGGTGGCGACGCTCTTGGCGCAGCGGAAGGCGTGCTGGAAGAGGTCGTGGAGCATCGAGGTGGTGCGACCGGCGCGGCGCGCGACCTCGTAGGCCTGCTTCACCTGGCCGGAGATCTCGGCCTCGCCCATCACGATCGACCGCAGCCCCGAGGTGACCTCGAACAGGTGCTGCGGGACGGGGGCGTCCATCGCGGCGTCGAAGCAGAGGGAGACCACCTCGCGGTCCAGGCCGCTGGTGCGGGAGACCGCCTCGATCACGAGCTCGACGCCCTCGTGGAAGCGCTCGGTGTCGAGGTAGACCTCGAGCCGGTTGCAGGTGCTGAGCACCACCGCTCCGGAGACGACGGGCGGGGCGCCGACGGTCTCGGCGCGCTCGGCCTGCAGCTCCTCGAGCGCCTCGGGCAGGGACTCCGCACCCCGGGTCAGGGCGTCGAGCATCTCGAGGTCGAGATGCTCGTGGGAGGCACGGAGAGCAGCGAGCATGATCCTCAGTCTAGGCATGTCCGCCCGTCGCTCCACCCCCGGAGGACCTGTCTGGTGACGCTGCGCGCGAACGTGTGCACAATGGGGGCGTCATGAACCAGAACCCCATGTCAGAGCCCCTTTTTGCCGACGGTGCGTCAGATCGATCGCGACACCTGTCAGCATCCGGGAACGCCGCAGGCCCCGGGCTCGCCACCGCTGCCGCACCTCTTGCCGAGACCCCTTCCGCGCACCCCTCCACGGGCCCCGGATCGCTCCCCGAGGAGCATCCCGCGCGCCGCTCCGCCGTCGACGGCGGCGTGGCCGACGCCTCACTGCTGCAGGAGCTGCGCGGCGTGAGGAGCGACACACCGAGCGTGTGGTTCATGCGTCAGGCGGGCCGCTCGCTGCCCGAGTACCGGGCGCTGCGCGAGGGCACCACGATGCTCGACTCCTGCGTCCGCCCCGACATGGCCGCGGAGATCACGCTCCAGCCGGTGCGCCGCCACGGTGTGGACGCCGGGATCTTCTTCTCGGACATCGTCGTCCCCGCCCGCCTCGCCGGGCTCGGCGTCGAGATCCGCCCGGGCGTCGGCCCGGTCTTCGACCATCCCGTGCGCACCGAGGCCGACATCGAGGCGCTGCCCCCGCTCGGCGACGACTACGAGGAGGCGCTCGCCCCGATCAGCGAGGCGGTGCGCCTGACCGTGTCGGAGCTCGGCACCACGCCCCTGATCGGCTTCGCCGGCGCCCCCTTCACCGTCGCGAGCTACATGGTCGAGGGCGGCCCCAGCCGTGACCACCTGCGCACCCGCGCGCTGATGCGCTCGCGCCCGGACCTGTGGGAGCGCCTGGCGACCTGGGTCGCGGAGCTCTCGGGCCGCTTCCTGCGGACCCAGGTCCTCGCGGGCGCGTCCGCGGTGCAGCTGTTCGACTCCTGGGTGGGCGCGCTCGGGCAGGAGCAGTACCTCGAGCACGTGCAGGCCCATTCCGCCGCCGCGCTCGCCCACGTCGCGGGCCTGCCGGTGCCGCGGATCCACTTCGGCGTCGGGGCCGCGCACCTGCTGCTGCCGATGCTCGGCGCCGGCGCGACCGCGATGGGCGTGGACCACCGCCTGCGCCTGGACCGGGCGCTGGAGGTCCTCCCCGCCGACACCCCGGTGCAGGGCAACATCGACCCCGCGGTCCTGTTCACCTCGGAGGAGGCACGCTTCGCGGAGGTGCGCGGCGTGCTCGAGGCGGGCGCGGCCGCGGCCGGGCACGTGGTGAACCTCGGCCACGGCGTCCCGCCGGACACCGACCCGCAGATCCTCACCGACCTGGTCGCCTTCCTCCACTCCCAGCGCGTCGCGCGCGCCGCGGAGGCGCCCGAGGCATGAGCGCCCGGATCCTCGTCGTCGGCGGCGGCCTCGCGGGGCTGCTCGCCGCTCGACGCCACCAGCGCGCGGGGCACCGCGTGGTGCTGCTCGAGGCGGAGGACCGCCTCGGCGGCGCGGTCGCGGAGCTCGCCCTCCCGGGCGCGGGAGACCTCGCCCTGAACGCGGGCGCGGAGGCGTACTCGACCGCCTCCGGCGCGGTCGACGCGCTGGTCGCTCAGCTCGGGCTCGCAGATCGGGTCGTCTCCCCGCGCGAGGGGCTCGGCAGCCGGATCGTCTCCGCCGCCGGGGTGCACCGCGCCCCGGCCGGCGCCCTGCTCGGGGTGCCCGGCCGACCGCTCGCCG
>NZ_KV788821.1:0-3925 GCF_001807385.1 Brachybacterium sp. HMSC06H03
CCGCGCTACACCACTATCGGGGACTTAACTGAGATGATGCCGCTGCTGCGCGAGCTCGGCGTCGCCTCCACCCCGTACAGCCCGCTCGCCGCCGGCCGCCTGACCCGCGACTGGGACGCGGACACCGAGCGGGCCCGCACCGACCAGACGGCGAAGTCGAAGTACGACTCCACCGAGGACACCGACCGCGCCATCGTCGAGCAGGTCGCGAAGATCGCCGCAGACCGCGGCGTGGAGCGCGTCCACGTGGCGCTGGCCTGGCTGCTCGCGAAGAACCCGGTCGTCTCCCCGATCATCGGCGCGACCAGGACCTCGCACATCGACGGCGCGCTCGGCGCGCTCGACCTCGAGCTCACGGCCGACGAGATCGCCGCGCTCGAGGCGCCCTACGCCCCGCACAGGGTCGTCGGCGCGCTCGCCCCGGGGGAGTCCACCCTCGGCGGGCGCGCGAAGACCCGCTGAGCCGAAGCCCGGAGCCCCGGGACCCAGGTCAGCGTGTCCTGTACTACCATCTGGCGGGTCAGGGCACGGTGGAGGAAGGACCGCAGTTGTCGTCATCGATGCAGCGCTCGGCGGTCGCCGCATGAGCACCGCCGCTCTCCTGCTGCTCCTGCTCTCCGGGATCTTGCTCTTCGCCACGATCATCGCCATCTACGCGACGGTCGTGACCTCGAAGAGCCGCGCGGTGCCGGGCTGGGTCTGGGGTCTCGGAGCCGCGACCCTGCTCGTGGCGTTCGTCGCGGTGCTGCTGATGCGCTGAGCGCCGTCGGCGCCACAGCAGCGCCGCGACCGCGCTGCCGCCGAGCGCCACGATCAGATCCAGCGCGGTGTCGGCCGGGGCGATGTGCACGGCGGGGTCCACCCAGTGATGACCCGCCAGCTCCATCAGCTCCCAGACCGCCGCGAGGACCGCGCCGGTCACGACCACCTCCGCCGCGGAGACCTCCCGGGAACGGACCACCCGCGCCACCAGCACGGCGAGCAGCCCGTTCAGCACGGTGTGCACCGGGACGTCCCACCAGGGGATCCGCTCGTAGAGCAGGAGGAACGAGCTGATCGCCGCGACCATGCAGGCCGCCGAGGTCGCCACCTCCCAGGCCAGCGGGAGGCGAGAGCGCCAGCCCACCACCTGCGCGAGCGCCACCAGCATCGCCACCGCGGCCTCCACCCCGTGCCCGGTCAGCGCGAGGCCCGCCGACAGGCCGAGCCCGGACCAGCGCACCGGCAGCAGGGCCACGGCGCGTGCCTGTCCGGCGGTCATCGCCCTCGACCCGGCGCGGTGAGCCTCGCCGCCCAGCGCTGCCACGGCCGCTCGAGACGCCAGTTGCGTCGCAGGGTGCGAGTCGCACGGCGCCACCGACGCAGCGGATCGTGGCCGACCCGCAGCGCCCGGGCCGACATGCCCACCGCGACCGTCCGCGTCACCTGGACGCGCTGCCCCGGCCGTACCCGGAAGGACAGGTCCATGTCGTCATGCACCTCTGCGCTGCGGGAGGTCTCCTCCCGGACCTCGTGCCACCATGCGCGCCGCATCGACATGGTCGTGCCGAACGCCGGGAAGTGCCCCAGCGCCGCGGCGGTGCACAGCAGGTACGTGCCGACGTAGAGACCCGAGAGGAGCTCCCCGAGAGGTGCGGGAATCCGGAAACGGCCGGGGCCGGTGACGAGCACGGTGCGGGGCCCCGACCGGACATGTGCGAGACGATGGGCGCCGAGCCATCCGGGCGAGGGTCGGCTGTCCGCGTCGCAGCGCACGATGAGGTCCCCGCGGGCGACGTCGTAGCCCGCGGCGGCGGCCGCGGCGATGCTCGGAGGGGGAAGGGTCAGCACGATGCAGCCCGCGGCTCGGGCCACCGCTGCGGAGCCGTCGCACGAGCCGTTGTCCACCACGATGATCTCGAGCGCGGGCTCCCGCTGCTGCGCGAGGGCCTCCAGGAGACCTCGCAGCTCGGCGGCGTCGTCGCGAACGGGCACGACGACCGAGCAGCTGCGGGGCTCGGTGTCGGCGGGGGACTCCACATCGCAGAACGCTACCCGTGCTTCCAGGGCGGATCCTGGCAGCGCTCGCCCGGGCGGCCGATCTCCCGGCCGGGTGTCGGCCCTCACGGCGCTCGCAGGCCTCCCGCTCTACAGTGGATGCGCCATGTGCCGACTCTTCGCCCTCCATTCCCACCAGCCCATCACCGCCGACTTCTGGCTGCTGGACGCCCCCTACTCGCTGCTCAGCCAGTCCCGCTTCAACGCTGACGGGACGGGGCTGGGCTGGATCGACGAGCACGGTGCCCCGCAGGTCGCGAAGAAGCCCGTGGCCGCCTACGCCTCCGAGCGCTTCGGGCAGATCGCCACCGCGGTGCGGTCCCGGGCGATGATCGCGCACGTGCGGCTCTCCTCCGGCACCGGGCACTGCGACGAGAACACCCACCCCTTCCTCCAGGACGGGATCCTCTCCGCCCACAACGGCGTGCTCGAGGTGACCGAGGAGATGCGGGAGCGGGTGCGGGAGGTCGGAGCGGCCCACCACGTGCTCGGCAGCACCGACAGCGAGTGGATGGCGGCGCTGATCACCGGCGAGGTCGCCGCGCACGGCGGCGACCTGCGCGGCGGCGTCGTCGCGGCGCTGGACTGGATCGCGCGGAACGTGCCCGTGTACTCGGTGAACGTGCTGGTGCTGAAGGACGAGGAGCTGATCGCGGTGCGCCTGCCCGCCACCAACGAGCTGTGGGTGCTGGAGCGCGAGGCGACCACGTCCGCGCCCCGCGAGGCGCTGGACCAGTCCTCCGCCACGCTGCGCACCCGCAGCGAGGACCTCGCCGGCATCGACTCGGTGGTGATCGCCTCCGAGCCGATGGACGATGACCCCGCCTGGCGTCTCATGGATTCCGGCGAGCTGCTGCACCTCGCGGCCGACGGCTCCATGCACCGCGAGCGCCCCTTCGGCCCGCTCGCCCAGCCGCTGGCGCTGGAGGACCTCGGCCTCTCCGCCGCCGCGTCCCAGGCGCACGCCGCCCAGGACCAGGCGCAGCAGGAGCGTCGCCGCCGCCTCGCCGAGCGCGCCGCATGAGCGGGGCGAGCTCCGAGCCGGCCGGCGCTGCCGCGCCCGACAGCACCCCCGACGCCGCACCGTCGGCCACCCTTGCGACGGCGTACCACCGCCTCGCGACCCTCCGCCCCGCCTGGTCCCGGCCTGCGAAGCCGCTGCTCAGCCTCGGCGCGGCCCTCCTCGCCTATGTGGTGCTCAGCTCCGTCGTGCTGGTCACCGCGGTGCTGCTGCTCGCGGTGGTGCCCGGCGTGAACATCGCCCGTGGCGTCACCAGCGGCGACCCGACCAGCCCCCTGGACGTCGGCCTGGCGCTGGCGATGGGCGCGATGTGGCTGCCGGCGGGGATCGTCGGCGTGCGCGTGGGCGGCTGGCGACCGCTCGGCACCGCCTGGTCGGTCGCGGCCCGTCTGCGCCCGGACCGCTCCCTGCTGCTCGCCGGAGCCGGGGGAGGGCTCGCGGTGGTCGTGCTCGCCGCGCTCGCCGGTATGCTCGCCGGCGCCCCCGACGCCGCCGGGTCCGGTGCCTCGATCCCGCAGCTGCTGCTGGTGGTGCTGCTGGTGCTGGTCCTCGCCCCGGTGCAGGCGATCGGACTCGAGCTGAGCCTGCGCGGCACCGTGATGCAGGCGCTCGGCACCTGGCTGCGCAGCCCCGCCCTGCCCGTCCTCGCCGGCACCGCCGTGATGCTGATCGGCCGGGATCTCACCCCGGCTGTGCTGCTTCCCGCGCTCGCCCTCGGCCTCAGCGCCGGAGCGCTCGCCTGGAAGACGGGCGGGCTCGAGCTGCCGATCGCGCTGACCACCATGCTCACCGTCCTCGCGCACCTGGTCGGGGCCGTTGGCGCGGGCAGCGGCGCGGGCGCCGGCGTCGGCGCCGTCGGGGCGGCCG
>NZ_KV788822.1:0-1130 GCF_001807385.1 Brachybacterium sp. HMSC06H03
TGCGCCTTCGTCGGGGGCGTCTGAGGCGGGTGCGCCCCCGTCGGGTGCGTCTCCGTCGGGTGCATCTGCGGCGGGTGCCGCGCCGTCGGTCGCCGTGCGGCCGGCCGAGCTGGTGCGGGTGCGGCTCGAGGCCGCGCTGCTCACCGGGCGCGCCACCCGGCTCGAGCAGAAGATCGTCGGCGGTCGCGGCTACGCGCTCGCCTCCGACACCTCGCGCCGCGCCCGCGAGGCGGCGTTCCTGCCCGTCCAGTCCCCGACCGAGACGCACCTGCGCCATCTGCTGGCCCGCGCCGGCGTCCCGGTCCCGACGGACGGGCGCGCATGAGCAGCCTCGCGCTCCACGGGGTCACCCACCGCTATCCCGGCGGCGCCGGCCCCGTGCTGCAGGACCTGGACCTCGAGGTCGCCGAGCACGAGACCCTGTGCGTGCTCGGCGCCTCCGGCGCGGGGAAGTCGACCCTGGTGCGGCTGCTGGCCGACCTCGACCAGCCGCAGGCCGGGCGCATCGACCGCGGCGCGGATCCGCGCCTGCCGGCGCTCGTCCCGCAGTCCCCGGACCTCTTCCCCTGGCTCACCGTCGCCGAGAACATCGCCCTCGGCGGCCGCTACTCCGCCAACGCCGGCCGCTTCCGCGCCGAACGGGTCCCCGAGCTGATGGCCGACCTCGGCATCGCCGAGCTCGCAGGCGCACTGCCGTCCGAGCTCTCCGGAGGGCAGGCCCAGCGCGTCGCCCTCGGCCGGGCGCTCGCCGTGGACCCCTCCGTGGTCCTGCTCGACGAGCCCTTCTCCGCCCTGGACCCCGGGATCCGCGCCGACCTGCAGACCTGGCTGCGCGACGTGCTCACCCGCGTGCGGATCTCGGCGGTGCTGGTCACCCACGACGTCGACGAGGCGCTCGTGGTCGCCGACCGCATCGTCTACCTCGACGGGCCTCGCGGGATCACCGCCGACTGGACCCCGCGGGAGGATGGCACCACCCGCGAGGAGGTGCTCGCCCACTACCGGCGCGGGGCCATCGCCGAGGCGGACGCGTGACCCCTCGCCGCTCCTCGCGCACGCCGTCGGGCGCGCGGGGTCCGAGCCGACGCGCCGTCCTCGGCGGAGGAGGAGCGCTCGCGCTGTCCGGCCTC
>NZ_KV788823.1:0-961 GCF_001807385.1 Brachybacterium sp. HMSC06H03
GGTCAAGTCCCCGGAAGTGGTGTAGCGATCCTTCGGCGATAGGGATCAGGCTGTCAGCGCGGGAAGTGCATCGGTGCTCACCTCGTTCACGGGATTGGTGGTGAGGGTGAGGCGGCAACGGGCCAGGACGTCGAGGCCGAGGTAGCGGCGTCCTTCGGCCCATTCATCGGTCTGCTCGGCCAGGACCGCGCCGACGAGGCGGACGATCGCCTCGCGGGAGGGGAAGATGCCCACCGAGTCGGTACGGCGGCGGATCTCGCGGTTCAGACGCTCGGTGGGGTTGTTCGACCAGATCTGGACCCACACATCCTTCGGAAACGCGGTGAACGCGAGGACGTCTGCGCGGGCGGCATCGAGGTGCTCGGCCACGGCCGGGAGCTTCTCACCGACGTAGTCCAGCAGACGCTCGAACTGCGCATTCACGGCCGCGGCGTCGGGCTGGTCATAGACGCTGTGCAGCATCGCTTTCACGGCTGGCCACATGCCCTTGGGGCAGATGCTCATCAGATTCGCGGCGTAGTGGGTGCGGCAGCGCTGCCAGGACGCTCCGGGCAGGTGAGCGGCGATCGCCTCGACCAGCCCCGCATGCGCGTCGGAGGTGACCAGGCGGACTCCGCCCAGGCCGCGGGCGACCAGGTCGGCGAAGAAGCTGTTCCAGGCCGCGCCGGTCTCGCTGGTCGCGACCCGGATGCCGAGGACTTCGCGGTGGCCGTCGCCGTTGACGCCGGTGGCGAGCAGGACGACGGCATTGATGACTCGTCCGCCCTCGCGGACCTTCATCGTCAGTGCGTCGGCGGAGACGAACGTGAACGGCCCGGCCTCGTCCAGGGGGCGGTGGCGGAACTGCTCGACGTGCTCGTCCAGATCGGCCGCCATGCGGCTGACCTGGGACTTCGAGAGGCTGTTGATGCCGAGGGTCTTGACGAGTTTGTCCATTCGGCGGGTGGAGACGCCGGCGAGG
>NZ_KV788824.1:0-1518 GCF_001807385.1 Brachybacterium sp. HMSC06H03
GCCGCGCAGGCCTGCGATCCGGCGGCCGTGCCCGCCGCCGAGCCGGGCCAGGCCCTGCTCGTCGAGCGCGGCACCTGCGCGTTCCGCGAGAAGGCTCTGGCCGGCGAGCAGGCCGGCTACGACGCCGTGATCCTGTACGACAACGCGCCCGGCGCCCTGAACCCGACGGTCGAGGGCGATCCCGCGCTCACCGTCCCGGTCGTGATGCTCTCCCAGGCCGACGGCCTGGCCCTGCAGGAGGCGCTCGCGGCCGGCCCGGTCACCTGGGCCTGGCAGTCCGGTTCCACCACGGTCGAGAACGGGACCGGCGGTCTCGTCTCCGACTTCTCCTCCTACGGCCTGACCGCCGACCTCGACCTCAAGCCCGACGTCGCCGCGCCCGGCGGCTCGATCTGGTCGACGCTGCCGCTCGAGAGCGGCGGCCACGGCTCCATGTCCGGCACGTCGATGGCGGCGCCGCACGTCGCCGGCGCGGCCGCGCTGCTGCTGGAGGCGAAGCCCGACCTCGCCCCCGCGGACGTGAAGACCGCGATGATGAACACCGCCGACCAGCTCACCTGGTCGCTGCTGCCGGAGCAGGGCTATCTCGAGCCCGTCCACCGTCAGGGCGCGGGCATGCTGAACATGGTCGCCGCGGTGCACGCGACCTCGTCCGTCACGACCCCGACGATCTCCCTCGGCGAGGGCGAGGCCGGGCCGAAGGACGTCACCCTGACCGTCACCAACGACTCCGACGCCGAGAAGGTGTACGACGTCGGCTTCGAGAGCGGCGTTGCGACCGCGATCCCGGCCAGCAACCCCGAGTTCTTTACGGCTGAGGCGACCACCGGCACCTCCGCGGAGAAGGTGACCGTGCCCGCGCACGGCAGCGCGGAGGTCACCGTGACCCTCGGCGAGGACTTCGGGATGGACGGCCTCATCTACGGCGGCTGGATCACCCTGACCGGCGCCGATGACGACCTCGTGGTGCCCTTCGCCGGGCTCTCCGGCGACTACCAGGCCCTCACGGTCCTGGACGACCAGGGGATGGGCCTGCCCGGCCTCGGCGTCAGCGACGGCGCCGGCAGCGTGCTGCTGGACCCCGAGGGCGGCCACACCTACACGATGGCCGACGGTGACGTGCCCTACCTCGCCTACGCCTTCGCGCTGCCCGCCGAGAGGCTCGAGATCTCGGCCTACGAGGTGCGGGCCAACGGGAAGCTCAAGGTCGTCAACCCCTCCGTGGGCACGATCGACGCGACCGATCACCTGGGCCGTTCCCCCGAGCCCGAGCTGTTTGCCTGGGACGGCACCTTCTCGATGAAGAACCAGAAGTCCCGCAGCGTGAAGGACGGTGACTACGTCCTGGAGATGAAGGTCCTCAAGCCGCTCGGCGATCCGGAGAACCCGGAGCACTGGGAGACCTGGACCTCGCCGCAGTTCACGATCGACTACGCGAACCCGCGTCAGCCCGGGGCCCGCTGAGCCCGGCGAGACGCCACCTGAGGACGGGGCGGCGGCACCTCGATGGTGCCGCCG
>NZ_KV788825.1:0-16832 GCF_001807385.1 Brachybacterium sp. HMSC06H03
GATCGCTACACCACTTCCGGGGACTTGACCGCGGAGGGAGGGCTGTGGGCGCACGGTGCTGGCACCCGAGAGGCGCGTGAAGGCGTGCGAAGGTCGCGTGACGCCGCATGGAGGAGGCTCTCTGCCGCTCGCCCTTCCATTCGGTTCACGGCCTGGGCAACGTCCGCCGGTCGGCCTACGGTCGGAGGAGAGCACAAGGCTGAGCCGGCCCGAACGCTCTTTCTGCCGACGTGTGCACGTTGCGACACTGCTCGCGGACAGTGCCTCTCCCGGACACCGGCTCGTCACACGTCCGGCGGCCCCACGCCTCCTCGTCTCACGTGCCCACCGCGTGAAGGCCATCGTCCGGAGGCAGCTCGATCACGTCGCAGAGAGCCGACAGAACGGAGAGTTCGACGATGCCGCAGAAACGCCGCCCCTTCGACGCTACATGGCTGCCCTTCGGAATGATCATCGGCTTCGCGCTGTCCATCGGCATCCTGCTTCCCCTCACCGGCAGTGTGCTGATCACCGCCGGAGCAGGCCTCCTGCTCGGTGCCGCCCTCGGCATCGTGCTTGGCCTTCGGCCTTGACGTCGCCCGATCTCCGGCTCCCAGGGTTGCACGTCCCGGCCGCTGAGGGAGGGCCGACCAGATCAGCCGCGCCTGATCACGACGTGTCCGTGGGGGACCTCGTCGACGGCCTCGGACTGTTCCGGGACACGAAGAAGCCCCACCGGATGACCGGTGGGGCTTCTGCATCGGGTGCGCCATCAGGGACTCGAACCCCGGACCCGCTGATTAAGAGTCAGCTGCTCTAACCAACTGAGCTAATGGCGCCGACAGAGAAGAACTTTACCCCTGCGACGCCCGCTGTCCAACTCGAGAGGCCGTGCTGTGAGCGAGGGAACAGCGAGGGGCGTCGAGGCGGGCCAGCGAGCAGGGGCATGGGGCTGGCGACGCCGCGCTCAGGCGAAGCGCTGCACAGCCACGGGATGGGCCGCGACGAGCTCGCGGATCTCCTCGTCCTCGGGATCGGCGAGCACCTCGGCCAGCGGGCCGCGGGCAAGGATCCGGCCCCGGCCGAGCACTGCGATCTCGGGGCACAGCCGCTGCAGGAGCTCGATGTCGTGGGAGGCGATGAGCGCGCCGATGCCGAGTCGCTCGATGGTCGCGCCGAGGGAGCGGGCGAGGCGGGCGCGGGTGTTGGGGTCCACGGCGGTCAGCGGCTCGTCCAGGACGAGCAGCTCGGGCCGGGTCGACAGCGCGGTCGCGAGGGCGACGCGCTGGATCTCGCCGCCGGAGAGGGTGCGCATGGTGCGGGGCAGGAAGCGCTCCTCGAGCCCGACGCTCTCCAGCATCTCGGCGGGGGAGACGGAGTGGGTGCGGCCGCCCTTGCGGGCCTCCTTCGCGGCGAGCTGGAGGCGGGAGCCGACGGTCTCGCGAGGGTCCGTGATCGTCATCGCGTACTGGGAGACGAAGCGGACGGCGGCGCGGAAGCGGCGCCTGTCCATCCCCCGCAGCTTCGCGACGTCCCGCCCTTCCCACTGGACCCGGCCGGAGCTGGGGCGGTGCTCCCCGGCGAGGGCCGCCAGCAGCGTGGTCTTGCCCGCGCCGGAGGCTCCGAGCAGGCCCAGCGGCCCCTGCCCGGCGCGCAGCTCGAGGTCGACCCCCTTGAGCACGGCCTCGCCGGGATATCCGGCGTGCAGGGCGGTGGCGGTGAGGGCGGTGGGTGCAGGCATCGGTGACTTTCTCGCGGAGTGTGCGGCCTCGGTCACTTTAGCCAGCCCGGCTGGGCCGCGCCGGGGAACACCCTCGGAGTGGACCACCCGGGCGGGCGACCAGACCGCTCCCGACGAGGTCCGACGCGGCCCCACGGAGTCAGCCCACGGCGTCCTTCGAGAGGAACGAGCGCATCATCCGGGCGAGCTCCTGGACGGGACCGTCGTCATGGGTCGGACCCTGCATCGCCCGCACCGTCTTCTCGCGGACGGCCAGGTTCAGCACGAGTCCGAACAGCGCCCTGCCGGCGAAGCCGGGATCGAGGCCCCTGCGCAGCAGCCCCCGCTCGCCGTAGGCGGTGAAGCACTGCTCGAAGATGTTCTCGTGCACGCGTCGCAGCCGCGCCATGCGGAAGCGTCCTGGATGATCGCCGCTGACCGCTTCGGCGGCGAGCGTGGCCAGCAGCCGCACGTGCAGGGCCCCCGGGTGCCAGGTCGCCGCGAGCTCCTGCATGAGCGCCTCCGGCTCGACGCTCAGCCGCTCGACCTCCTCGAGGGTCCGCTGCGTGCGGCCCTCGAGGGAGTCGATGACCGTGTGCAGCAGGCTGTCCTTCGAGGGGAAGTGGTGCATGAGCCCCGGATGGGAGATCCCGATGTGGCCGGCGATGTCGCGCAGGCTCGCCCCGTGATAGCCGTGCTCGGCGAACATCTCGGCGGCCCCGGCGAGGATCTCCTCCCGCCTGCTGCGCGGTGCGATGCCCCGACGGGCGCGCTCGGTGAGGATCGTCGGGCTCGCCGCGGCGGACGGGAGCCGTCGGGGATCGTCGGATCCAGCGGTCGCCGGGGCATCGGTCCGCCGGTGGAGCTGCAGCGGCGGCGAATCCGAGCCGTCGGCTCTCGGGGCGGCGGAGCTGAGCGGGCACGACGGGAGCGTCTCGGGTGCCTTGATGCTCAGGGGCACCGCCTGCTCGGGATCGGCGAGGTCGATCGCCTGACGCAGGGGGAGGAGCCCATCGACGTCGATGTGCTGCATGTCCAGGAGGTCCAGGGTGAGGCGCGGAGCGGGTTCGAGACCCCGGGCCTGGGCCACGACGGGGAGGACGGAGTCGTAGGTCCGGGCGGTGAGGCATCCGGCGATCGAGAGGACGACCTCGTGGAGGTCCAGATCGACATGGACCGTCACGGAGAGGGAGTGGGGCATGAGAGGAGGCCGTTTCGTGCACGCTGGCGGAGAGGCCTCTTGCTAGACCTCACCCGGAGCCTAGCCCACCCGGGGACGAACCGCTCCTACGTCTCGAACGACGTCGTCGGGGGTGCGGAGCTCACGAGGCGATGAGATCCGTCGCCAGGTCGCGCAGCTTGACGTTGCGGTGGTTCGAGGCCGTCTTGAGGATCTCGACGGCCTCCTCCTGGCTGCACCGGTTGCGGCCCATGAGGATCCCCACCGCGAGGTCGATCTCCGTGCGCGACTCCATCGCCGCGCGCAGGTCCCGGGCCGCATCGGAGTGCAGGGCCTGCCGAACCGCGAGCCGCAGCGCGCTCGAGGCCTGCTCGACGTGGAGCACGATCGTCTCGATCGTGGCTGGGTCGAAGTCGTGGGGCGTGGCCGAGTACACGTTCAGGCCGGCCTTCGCCTCGTCGCCTAGGTGGAAGGGGAGGCCGAGCACGGCTCTGATCCCTTGCTCGAGCTCTGCGGCGGCGTAGGCGGGCCAGCGGTCGTCGTCGCGCAGGTCGCCCACCCGGATCACGGCGTTCTCGCGGATCGCGGTCATGCATGGCCCGTCGGTGAAGCTGTTCTGCAGCTCGTCGAGCGCGAGGGCCTGAGGGCTCGAGGAGGCCGCGGTGGCGGCCTTGCGATCCCTCAGCAGGCTCACCGCGCACCAGCGCTCGGGACCGCCCAGCGAGAGCTGCCGTGCGAGCAGATCGGTGAAGTCCTGGAGGAAACCCTGGATGTCGTCGCTCTCGAGCAGGAGCGTCTGCATCGTGCTCAGGGAGAGGCCGTCCTCGGCGTGATCGAGCATGGCTCCGCCTTCCGGTGGGTGCGGCGGGCCGCGCCGCGGGTGGGTGGGTCAGCGGGCGCCGAGACGCCGTGCCAGCAGGTCCTCGGCGAGCTCCGCACCCTTCGTGCTGTCGCTCTGCGCCTTGCCGAAAAGGTCGGCGAGCTCGGTGTCGCCGACCTCCTCCGCGTCGGCGCGGTAGGTCTCCAGTAGAAGGGCGTTGGACAGGCACTGCTCCGCGAACCAGATCGGGTCGTCGTTCTCGTCCTTCGTCCCGGTGATCCGTCCACCGCCGTCGGCGTGGTGCATCATCGACCCTCTCTCCGGTCGTCCGTCGAACGGTAGTGCGGCACAGTCGTCAGGACGGCACCTGCGTGTCCCATCCCATGCCCCGTCGCCATGACGGTCAACCGGTCACGGCGCCCCTGCAGGCCGGAGGCGTGGACCGATCGGACGGCCCGGCGCGGACCGCGCTGAGTATGGTCGAGCTGATCGAGTCGCGCCCTGGGACAGGACAGCGGTGCGGAGACGAGCGGTGCGCGGCGACGCGCACGGAGGGCATGAGGAGACGGAGGCGCGGGCATGACCATTCCCCGACGGCCCAGGGCGCTGCTGCTCGTCGCGGCGGCGACGGTCCTCCTGGGCGGCTGCCGGGGCGATTTCCCCGCGGATCCCCAGGGCACCCTCGACCGGGCCCGGGACGGTGTGCTCCGGGTGGGTGTCAGCGAGAACCCGCCCTGGACCGACGTGGCCCCGGACGGCACCGTCGGCGGCTCCGAGGTCGAGCTGTTCACCGACTACGCCGAGACGATCGACGCCGAGGTCGAGTGGGTGCCGGCAGGGGAGAACACCCTGGCGGCGATGATGCGGGAGGGACGGCTCGACGTGGTCGTCGGAGGGCTCGCCTCCGACGTCCCCTGGACCTCCGAGATCGCCACGACGCGCCCCTACACCACGACCACGGGGCCCGACGGCGCAGAGGTGAAGATCGTCGTCGGCGTGCAGCCGGGGGAGAACGCGCTGATGATCGACATCGAGCGGTTCCTCGCCGAGCGCGGGGGCGAGCTGTGAACGGCTCCGAGGGCGAGGGCGGCGAGGAGGCGACGGGGTCGGGCCACGACGCCTTCGGCGAGGAGCAGCGCGAGACGCTGCGCCGGGCCCGACGCCTCGAGTGGATCACGCTGGCCTGGATGTCGGCGACCGTCGCGCTGGTCGCGCTCGTCGCGGGGCAGTCCCAGGCGATGCGGGCCGCCTGGGCGGAGGACATGCTCTCGCTGCTGCCCCCGATCGCCTTCCTCGTCGCGGCGCGCCGGATCCGCAAGAGGCCCGACCGCCTGCACCCCTACGGCTTCCACCGCTCGATCGGGGTCGCCCACCTGGTCGCCGCGATCGCGTTGCTCACGATGGGCGGCTATCTCGCGATCGACTCGATGATGACCCTGGTGACCGTCGAGAGGCCGCCGATCGGACTGACCGTCCTCTTCGGCCACGCGATCTGGTCAGGCTGGCTGATGGTCGCCGTGATGGTGGTGACCAGCATCGGCCCGGTGTTCCTGGGGTACAAGAAGCTCGCGCTCTCCGAGACGCTGCACGACAAGGTGCTGTTCGCCGATGCCGACATGGGCAAGGCCGACTGGTCCACCGCGGTCGCCACCATCGCCGGTGTGATCGGGGTGGGTCTCGGGCTCTGGTGGGCGGATGCGACCGCCGCGCTGCTGGTGTCCGTCTCGATCCTGCGTGACGGGGTGAAGAATCTTCGCAGCTCGATCGGCGGGCTCACCGATGCCGAGGCGCGGACCTTCGACGACTCCGCACCGCATCCGCTGACGCGCCGGATCGAGGAGCGGGCGGAGGAGGAGTCCTGGGTGGGGGAGGCCTCGGCCCGGGTCCGCGACGAGGGGCACGTCTTCCATGCCGAGGTGTTCGTGGTCCCCGCCGCGGGGACCGAGCCGAGCCTCGACCGGATCGCCGCGCTGCGCGACCGGATCGTCGAGCTCGACTGGAAGGTGCACGACGTCGTCATCGCCCCCGTTCCCGAGCTGCCGCCCACGCAGACCTTTCGGTCGACACTGCGGACGGGGGCCGACGGCGCCCCCTAGCGTGGAACGAGGACCCCGAGATCACCACCGGAAGGCGGGACCATGAGAGCAGTGACCTGGCAGGGCAACGAGCACGTGAGCGTCGAGACCGTGCCCGACCCGATCCTCCAGCAGCCCACCGACGCGATCGTCCGCATCACCTCCACCGCGATCTGCGGCTCCGACCTCCACCTGTACTCGGTGCTCGGACCGTTCATGACACCCGGCGACATCATCGGCCACGAGCCGATGGGGATCGTCGAGGAGGTCGGCTCCGAGGTGACCGGGGTGCGCCCCGGGGACCGGGTCGTCGTCCCCTTCACGATCTCCTGCGGGCACTGCGCCATGTGCGGGCAGGGGCTCCCCTCCCAGTGCGAGACCACCCAGGTGACCGAGCGCGGCACGGGAGCCGCGCTGCTGGGCTACTCCAAGCTCTACGGTCAGGTCCCCGGCGGTCAGGCCGAGCACCTCCGGGTGCCGCACGCCGACTACGGTCTGATGAAGGTCGGCACCGAGCTGCCCGACGACAACTACCTCTTCCTCAGCGACATCCTCCCCACCGCGTGGCAGGCCGTGCAGTACGCCGGTGTTCCGGCGCACCGCACCCTCGCGGTGATCGGCCTGGGACCTGTCGGCCAGCTGTCGGCCCGGATCGGGCGTCACCTGGGGGCCCGCGTGTTCGGCATCGATCCCGTCCCCGAGCGCCGGGCCATGGCCGAGCGTCACGGCATCGAGGTGCTGGACCTGAACGAGGACGCCGTGGGCGAGATCCGCGAGCGCACCCAGGGACGAGGGCCCGACGCCGTCGTCGACGCCGTGGGCATGGAAGCCGAGGGCAGCCCGGTCGCCGGTCTCGCCCAGACCCTCGCCGGCAAGCTCCCCGACGCGGTCGCGCAGCCGCTCATGGAGCGCGCCGGGGTGGACCGGCTCGCTGCCCTGCACACCGCCATCGACCTCGTGCGCCGCGGAGGGACCGTCTCCCTCTCGGGCGTCTACGGCGGCGCGGCCAGCCCCATGCCGCTGCTGACGATGTTCGACAAGCAGCTCCAGCTGCGCATGGGCCAGTGCAACGTGCGGGTCTGGACCGACGCGCTGCTGCCGCTGGTCGAGGACCCCGCGGATCCCCTGGGCGTCGGCGACCTGGTCACCCACCGGCTTCCTCTGGAGGAGGCGGCCGTGGGCTACGACCTCTTCCAGCGCAAGCACGACGGCTGCATCAAGGTCGTCCTCGACCCGACGATCGCCTCCGCCCCGACGACCCCCTGAACCGCTCCCGACGCACCGCCGCGGAAACCCGCCACCTCTACCGAGGAGAACCCATGGCCGACCAGCTCACCTTCACGAATCCCGTCACACGCTTCCCCGACATCTCCCCGCCGAAGCAGGACCAGCCCGAGCCCGGACTGGATGCCGAGCTGATCCCCGGCACCGACCGCGGCGAGAAGTCCTATCGCGGCACCGGTCGCCTCGAGGGCCGTCGCGCGCTGATCACCGGCGCCGACTCCGGCATCGGCGCAGCGGTCGCGATCGCCTTCGCCCGGGAGGGTGCCGACGTCGCCCTGAACTACCTCCCCCAGGAGGAGCGGGACGCGCTGCGCATCGCCGAGGTGATCCGGGAGGCAGGCCGCACCGCCGTGCTGCTGCCCGGCGATCTCGCCGATCCCGAGTTCTGCCGCCGGCTCGTCGAGGACGCGGTGGAAGGGCTCGGCGGTCTCGACGCCCTCGTGAACAATGCGGGTCGTCAGATCGCGGTCGAGTCCCTCGAGGAGATCGACGACCAGCAGTGGGAGGACACGTATGCGGTCAACATCCACGCGATGTTCCGCATCACCAAGACGGCGCTGAAGCACCTCCCCGCCGGCTCCACGATCGTGAACACGACCTCGGTCCAGGCCTACGAGCCCTCGCCCACGCTCGTGGACTACGCTTCCACCAAGGCGGCGATCAACAACTTCACCAAGGGGCTCGCCCAGCAGCTCGCTCCGCGCGGCATCCGCGTCAACGCGGTCGCGCCGGGCCCGATCTGGACCCCGCTCCAGGTCTCCGACGGACAGCCCAAGGAGGCGCTGCCGGAGTTCGGCAAGAGCACGCCGCTGGGCCGCGCCGGCCAGCCCACCGAGCTCGCGCCGGCCTACGTCTTCCTCACCTCCTCCGAGTCCAGCTACGTGCTCGGGGAGACCCTCGCCGTGACGGGAGGGAGCCCGACCCCGTGAGCGCGGACCGCACGACGCGCGCCGCGGAACCGGGAACGACGCCGCGCACCGCGTTGCTGCTCGTCGACCTGCAGGAGGCCTTCTTCGAGGCTCCCGGCCTCGCCGTCACCCGCGCCGACGTCCTCGCCGCGGTGGGGGCGCTCGCGGACGGAGCCCGCGAGGCCGGGGCCCCGATCCTGCTGGTGACGACCGAGCACAGTCGCGATCGCTCGACCTGGACGCTGAGCATGTTCGAGGACGACCACGGCTACCTGTTCCACGGCGATCCGAGCACCGCTGTGGTCCACGAGCTGGACACCTCCGGGATGACCGGCGTCGAGAAGACCCGCGACAGCGCCTGGTTCGGGACCGACCTCGCCCTGAGGCTCCGGAACCTGGGCGTGGACCGGGTGCTGATCGCCGGCGTCTCGACCCATGCCTGCATCGCCCAGACCGCCCGGGACGCCTATGCCCACAACGTCCGCGCCGCCGTGGTCGAGGATGCGGTCGCCGACGAGCGGACCGAGCACATGCGCACGGTCCTCGACCTCCTGGTCGGCGATCGGCAGGCCGAGCTCGTTACGCTCGAGGATGCCCTCGCACTTCTGCGGTCCTGAGCGTCGCGCGGCACGCTCTCAGGGGGCGCGGTGGGCCTGGCGATCCGGATCGGGGTCCTCGTGGCCGGGGCTCGGGGCGCCGTCGTCAGGCCGCAGCCGGACCGGCAGAGAGGCGGGGTGCCAGACCTCGGCGAGTGCCCGCCCGCCCCGTCCGAGCATGTGATCGGCGCCACGTCGACAGCAGCGTAGGCGATGCCCGGCTCCGCCGACCACGAAGCCGTCCTGTCAGGAGCGCACGAGCCGGGCGATCGCGGCAGAGGCCTCCTTGAGCTTCTCCTCGCCCTCGGGGCCGCCGGAGCGGGCCGCGTCCAGGACGCAGTGCTGCATGTGGTCGTCCAGCAGGCCCATCGCCACGCCGTCCAGCGCGCTCTTCAGCGCGGAGATCTGCGTGAGGATGTCGATGCAGTACTTCTCCTCGTCGACCATCCGATGCAGACCCCGGGCCTGGCCCTCGATCCGCTTCAGGCGCGCGAGATAGCGGGACTTGTCGGTGATGTAGCCGTGGTGGTGCTCGTGGCCCTCGGCGGCACCGGCCTCCGCGGCGCCCGTCACGGGAGCCTCCGCCTCGGCGGCGCCGGCGACGGCGCCAGTGGGATCGATGGTGGTCATGGGGTCCTCCTGGGGTGGTCGACCGGGGAGAGCGGAGCGGGCGGTCAGGCCGCGGCCTTCTGACGGTTCTCGGGCGTGGCGGAGGCCGACGCCTGCGGGTTCTCCAGCGCACGGCTGCGGAAGGACCGCAGGCGCAGGCTGTTGCCGACCACGAACACGCTGGAGAACGCCATCGCGACCCCGGCGAGCATCGGGTTCAGCAGGCCCAGCGCCGCCAGCGGGATGGCCGCGACGTTGTACGCGAAGGCCCAGAACAGGTTGCCCTTGATGGTGGAGAGGGTACGACGGGACAGGCGGATCGCGTCGGCCGCGGAGCGCAGGTCGCCGCGCACCAGGGTGATGTCCCCGGCCTCGATCGCGACGTCGGTCCCGGTGCCCATCGCGAGGCCGAGGTCGGCCTGGGCGAGCGCCGGGGCGTCGTTCACGCCGTCGCCGACCACCGCGACGATCCTCCCCTGCTCCTGGAGCCGGGTGACCTCGGCGATCTTGTCTTCGGGCATGACCTCGGCGATGACCTCGCCGATCCCGACCTCGGCCGCGATGTGCTCGGCGACGGCGCGGTTGTCGCCGGTGAGCAGCACGGGGGTGAGGCCGAGGCCCTTCAGCTGGGTGATGGCCTCGGCACTGGTGGGCTTGACGACGTCGGCGACGACGAGCACGCCGCGCGCCCTGCCGCCCCAGACCACGACCACGGCGGTCTCGCCGCGGGCCTCCGCGGACGCCTTCGCCGCGGCGAGCTCGGCGGGCATCGCGGCGCCGGCCAACAGGTTCTCCCGGCCGACGAGAACCTCGACCCCCTCGACGGTGCCGCGCACCCCGCGACCGGCGAGGTTCTCGAAGTCGGTCACCTCGGGCAGGGTGCCGTCGGCCCCCGCTGCCCCCTGGGCGGCGGCACCCTGCGCGATGGCCTGGGCGATCGGGTGCTCGGAGGCGTTCTCGACGGCGCCGGCGCGGCGCAGCAGCTCGCGCGGGTCGGCGTCGGGAGCGGCGACCGCCTCGGTGAGGGTCATCCTCCCGGTGGTGACGGTGCCGGTCTTGTCCAGCACCACGGTGTCGACCCTGCGGGTGGACTCGAGCACCTCGGGGCCCTTGAGCAGGATGCCCATCTGGGCGCCGCGACCGGTGCCGACCAGCAGGGCGGTGGGGGTGGCGAGACCCAGCGCGCAGGGGCAGGCGATGATCAGCACCGCGACGGCCGCGGTGAAGGCGGCCTCGGCGCCGTTCCCGGTCAGCAGCCAGGCGGCGAGCACGACGATCGCGATGACGAGGACGATCGGCACGAAGATGCCCGAGACCCTGTCGGCGAGGCGCTGGATCTCGGCCTTGCCGGACTGGGCGTCCTCCACCATCTGCGCCATGCGGGCGAGCTGGGTGTCGGCGCCGACGCGGGTCGCGCGGACCACGAGACGGCCGCCGGCGTTGACGGTCGCGCCGGTGACGGCGTCGCCCTCACCCACCTCGACGGGCACTGACTCGCCGGTGAGCATCGAGACGTCCACGGCGGAGCCGCCCTGCTCGACGACGCCGTCGGTGGCGATCTTCTCGCCGGGCCGCACCACGAAGAGGTCTCCCTCGGCGAGCTCGCTGACGGGCACGCGCACCTCGGCGCCGCCCTTCAGCACGGCGACATCCTTCGCGCCCATGTCCAGCAGGGCGCGCAGCGCGGCACCGGCCTGGCGCTTCGAGCGCTTCTCGAGATAGCGGCCCAGCAGGATGAACATGGTCACGCCCGCGGCGACCTCGAGGTAGATGTTCGCCGAGCCGTCGGTCCGGCCGATGGTCAGCGAGAACTCATGGGTCATCCCCGGCATCCCCGCGGTGCCGAGGAACAGGGCGTACAGAGACCAGAGATAGGCGGCGGTCACGCCGACGGAGATCAGCGTGTCCATGGTCGTGGCGCCGTGGCGGAGGTTGATCGCGGCGGCGCGGTGGAAGGGCCAGGCCGCCCACACCACGACGGGGGAGGCGAGCGTCAGGACGAGCCACTGCCAGTTCGTGAACTGGAGCACCGGCACCATCGACAGCACGATCACCGGGATCGTGAGGAGCGCGGCGCCGATCAGGCGCCGGCGCAGGGAGCGCAGCTCGGGATCCTCCGACTCCTCGGCATCCTCCGACCCGGCGCTCGCCGTCGGCGGGGCGGGGAGGGCGGCGGTGTAGCCGGCCTGCTCGACCGTGGTCACGAGCTGCTGGGGGTCGTAGCCCTCCGGCGCCATGACCCGCGCCTTCTCGGTCGCGTAGTTCACGGACGCGCTGACGCCGTCGAGCTTGTTGAGCTTGCGCTCGATGCGGTTCGCGCACGAGGCACAGGTCATGCCGCCGATCTCGAGCTCGATGCCGACGTCGAGCGGCTGCGGGGCCTCTCTGGTGCTCATCCTGGGGCTTCTTCCTCGCGGATTGCGACCGCGTCGTGGGAGGGTCTGGTGCGGTCCCGCGGCGACCGGTGGGGACCGGCCGCCGCGAGAGGCGGAGGGCGGCGCAGAGCGACTCCCTGCGGCGAGGCGATCCCTCGGCGGGGTCAGGCGCGGACGGCGGAGTAGCCGGCCTCCTCGACGGCGGCGAGCACGGCGGCCTCGTCGACCGCGGCATCGGAGCCCACGCGGAGCAGGCCGGTCTCGTGGCTGACCTCGACGCCGGTGACGCCGGGGACCCCGCCGACCTCCTCGCGGACGGACATCTCGCAGTGGCCGCAGGTCATGCCGGTGACCTGGAAGTCGATCGTGGTCGCGCTCATCGGGGCTCTCCTCGTGATGATCCGGGTATACCCTCAAGGGGTATCGAACTGCCTCCATGTATACCCCCAAGGGGTATGTGTGTTCAAGGTTCCTGTGGGCGAACGGGGTGACGTCCGTCACCCCGGGGTGCTTCGATGGGCGTCATGAGCATCGATGCCGTCGCCCACATCCGCGAGGAGACCGAGCGGTCCGTCGCCGCCCTCACCTCCGTCGACCCCGAGCAGAGCGTTCCCACCTGCCCCGGCTGGACCGCCGACGACCTGCTGTGGCACCTCGCCGAGGTGCACGAGTTCTGGGCGGCGATCCTCGAGTCCGGGGCGACCGCCGAGGAGCAGGTCATGGCGATCGAGGAGAGCCGGGACGCGCGGCCCGCCGAGCGCGACGCCCTCCTCGCCCGCCGCGCGAGCGCGACCGAGGCGCTGCTGTCCCAGCTCGCCGCCCGCGCCGACGACGAGCCCGCCTGGTTCTGGTACTCCGCCGTCCAGGGCGTGGGGATCACCCGCCGCATGCAGACCCACGAGGCGACGATCCATCGCGTCGACGCCGAGCTCACCGCCGGCCGCCCCGTCACCCCGATCCCGCGGCAGGTCGCGGCCGACGGACTCGCCCATGTGCTCGAGGTGATGTGGCCCGCCGGCTTCGAGTGGATCCCCGACTG
Organism: Brachybacterium sp. HMSC06H03; assembly: GCF_001807385.1. NCBI lineage: Bacteria > Bacillati > Actinomycetota > Actinomycetes > Micrococcales > Dermabacteraceae > Brachybacterium > Brachybacterium sp. HMSC06H03. The sequence goes on from NZ_KV788825.1 coordinate 12,586, forward strand.
GGCCGAGACGCGTCCCGTCGCCGTCGCGGAGATCGCGCCCGAGGGCGGCACCGCCCGGATGCTGGAGGTCAGCCGCTGGAGCGGAACGCGGCCCCGTGATGGGAAGGAGTTCGACGTCCCCGTCGGTCGCCTCCTGCCCGAGGGGCAGGCTCCCGGCGACCTGCCTCGGGCCCGCGCCGCCGGCACCGCGCAGGCGCTGGACCTGTGGGCCTGGGGGCGCGAGCAGGCCCTCGCGCACCTGGAGGGAGAGGAGCAGCGCGTGGCCGTCCAGGGCGACTCCGCCGGCATCGCCCAGCTCGCCTCGCTCCTCGCCGAGGGCCACGACTGACCTCAACCTAGGGAGCGCTGCGGGGGCCCGGCCGGGACCTCCTGCCTGCGCAGCCGGGCCTCCGCCAGGTGCACGAGCGCCGCGAACAGGAGGAAGGCGACCAGCACCACCCCGGTCGTCGCGAGCACCTGCGGCCAGGACGAGGCGGTCGGGTCGAGGAAGGCGTAGGGGTACCAGCCGGTCGCGCCCCCGCGCAGCCAGGTCGCGACGAGATACACGATCGGATACGCCAGCCATGCCAGGACCCGCCGGGCCGACGGGGTGCGGCGCCGCGGGGTCAGGAGCCAGTCCAGCAGCGCCGCGACCGGGGCGAGACGGTGGAGCACGATCCCCGTCCAGCCGATGTCCCAGCGCAGCAGCTCGTCCAGCGGCGCGACCAGCAGCGCGTAGATGATCCCGGTCATCACGAGGTAGAACGCGGCCGCGCCGCGCAGGTCGTCCCACCACGGCGGTCGCCGTCGCCGGGACAGCGCGGTCCCGGCCAGCAGCAGGAGGGCGAAGGCGAGGTTGGACTGGTTCGTGAAGAAGGAGAGGTGCTGGGCGAGGGAGCCGTCCCGGATCGCGGTGAGGGTGCTGGTGAGCAGGGCCGCCAGGACGAGGATCGCGACGGCGACCCGTGCGCCGCGGGCCGCGCGGACCGCGGTCGCCGAGCGGCCCGACGGCGTCGGCGGCGGCATCGCCGATGACGACATCGCCGATGGCTCCGTCGCCGACGACTCCGACGCGGAGGATTCTGACGTCGACGGCATCGCCGTGGGTGCTGCCGACGCGGCCTGCGGGGGAGAGGGACGAGGGGCGGGGGAGGAGCGCGGCTCCTGGGCGCCGCTCATGAACCGCGCGGCCAGGAGTCCCGCACCGGGGCACCTCCCTCGACGACGTGCTCTCTTGCGCCGGGCAGGGACGTCCAGGCGTCGCGGGGACGGTAGCCGAGCTCGAGATGCGTGTTCGTCATCGACCAGCGTCGGTCGGGGTTGTCGGAGATGGCGTAGTACAGCCCGAAGCGGACCTCTGCCTCGATCGCGCACCGCACCACCTCGGTGCAGTCCGCAGGGCTGAGCCACATGGCGCGCAGGATCTCCTCCTCCGCCTCGAGCGGGTCCTCGCTGAACCAGCCGATGCGCAGGCAGATCACGTCCAGCCCGTGCTCGTCGTGGTAGAAGCGGCCCAGGGTCTCGCCGAAGACCTTCGAGACCCCGTACAGGGAGTCCGCCCGCGGCGGCTGATCGGGGTAGACCGGCCACAGCTCGTGGCGGTCGTACATCCCGAAGACGTGGTTCGACGAGGCCAGCACCACGCGCCGCACGCCCGCCCGGCGCGCCGCCTCGAGCACGTTGCGCACGCCGACGATGTTGGCCTCGAGCACCGCCTCCCAGCTCGACTCCGGTGAGGAGGCCCCGGCCATGTGCACGACGGTGTCGATGCCGTCCATGAGCGCCGCGACCTCCTCGAGGTCGGCGAGATCGGCGACTCGCAGCTCCCTCCCCGGGGGCGCCTCGTCCGGATCGCGGCCGTGGAGGACGAGCTCGTAGTCCTCCGGCAGCGTGCGCACCAGGTGGGAGCCGATCCCTCCGGTCGCCCCGGTGATCAGGACCCGTCGTCGAGCGGTGTTCTCCTTCATGCCCCCAGTATGGGCCGGGTGGCCCCGGTCACGTAGGCGCGATACGAGGATGCCGCGCCGTCCGGGCCGCTTGCAGCAGCGCGTCGGCCACCTGCCCCGTCGCGGAGTTCTGCTCGGCGCCGGGGCGCTGCACCAGCATCAGCGTCGTGGTGCGCGGGCGCTCCGGCTCCTCGAGCTGCACGAGCGCGCCCGCGGCGAGATCTGCCGCGCACAGCGAGCGCGGCAGCACCGAGTACCCGGCCCCGGCCCGCACCGCGGCGATCACGGCGTGCAGGGACGGCACCGTCAGCGCCGGACCCACCGCCGGATGCTGCTTGCCGTACTGGGTGCGCCAGTACCGGCGCACCACGGGCATGTCGTCGTCCGTGGAGACCAGCGGCACCGCCTCGAGCGCGGCGCAGACCGCCACGCCCTCCGTGCGCGCCTCGACGCGGCCGGCCCAGGCCGGGGCGGCGACCAGCAGGTGCTCCTCCTCCGCGAGCTTCGTGACCGAGAGCGCCCGGCCGCGCGGCCGCTGGGCGGTGATCAGCAGGTCGTGCCGGCCCTCCCGCAGCTGCTCGAGCAGCTCCTCGTCCTCCCCGGTCGCCACGTGCACGCGCACCCCGCCCGCCACCAGCGGGGCGAGCGCGGGCAGCACGTGCGAGCACAGCAGCTCCGGGGGCCCTGCCAGGTGCACGGGTGCGGTGCGCCCATCGAGCTCGCAGTTTCCGCCCGCGACCACGTCGAGATCGTCCAGCGGCCCGGAGATCCGCTCGGCGAGCTCCCGGGCGAAGGCGGTGGGCTCCACCCCGCGCGGCAGTCGCTGGAAGAGCTGGCGCCCCAGCTGCTCCTCGAGGCTGCGGATCTGCGCCGTGACGGTGGGCTGGGTGAGCCCGAGCGCGGGGGCCGCCGCGGTGAAGGAGCCCGCCCGATGCACGGCGAGGAAGGTGCGCAGCAGGTTGAGGTCCTGGACGGGGGCGAGAGTGGAGGTCGTCACAGCGCCGAGGGTAGACGCGCCGGTGACCTCACGCCATAGGAGGAGGGATACCTCCCATAGGGCCTGCTATTGGCGTGCGCATGTCGGGCCGCACTAGCGTCGCGGACGTCGCCGAGCTCGGCGCCCCGCACGGAGCGCCGGCGGCCCGTCCGTCCCCGAACCGCGGAGGCCTCTCCATGTCCCAGCACCTGCTCACCCCGATCACCCTGCGCGACCTCACCGTCCGCAACCGCATCTGGGTGCCGCCCATGTGCCAGTACTCCGTCGCCGCCCGCGACGGCGTCGCCACCGACTACCACCTCATGCACTACGGCTCCTTCGCCCGCGGCGGCGCCGGCGCCGTGATCCTCGAGGCCACCGGCGTGGTCCCCGAGGGGCGCATCTCCCCGCAGGACCTCGGCCTGTGGGACGACGCCCAGCGCGAGGCGCTGCGCCCGATCGTCGACCTGATCCACTCCTTCGGCGCGGCGGCCGGGATCCAGCTCGCCCACGCCGGGCGCAAGGCCTCCACCGAGCCCGAGTGGGGCACCCCGCAGCCCGGCGCCTCCCTCGCAGGCGCCGACGGCGGCTGGGAGACCGTGGCCCCCTCCGCGATCGCCTACGACCAGCTCACGGAGCCCACCGCCCTGGACGAGGCGGGGATCGACGAGGTCGTCGCGGCCTTCGCCGCCTCCGCCGTGCGCGCCGTCGAGGCGGGCTTCGACCTGCTGGAGATCCATGCCGCCCACGGCTACCTGCTGCACGAGTTCCTCTCGCCGCTGAGCAACCAGCGCACCGACTCCTACGGCGGCGAGCTCGCCGGCCGTGCACGCCTCCTGCTGCGCGTCGTGGACGCGGTGCGCGGAGCGGTCCCCGTCGGCATGCCGGTGCTGGTGCGGATCTCGGCGACCGAGTGGGTCGAGGGCGGCTTCGACCTCGACCAGGCGACCCAGGTCGTCACCTGGCTCGGCGAGCACGGCGTGGACATGGTCGACGTCTCCTCCGGCGGCAACGCCGTGCTGCCCGAGGGGTCGAGGATCCCCGTCGGCCCCGGCTACCAGACGCCGCTGGCCGCGCACCTGCGCGAGCACACCGAGGTGCCGGTCTCCGCGGTCGGCATGCTCGATACGCCCTTCCAGGCCGAGCACGTCCTCGCCACCGGGCAGGCCGACGTGGTGCGCGTGGGTCGCGCCTTCCTGCGCGAGCCGAACTGGGGCCTGGACGCCGCGCTCGCCCTGCGCGGCGACGGCGAGATCGTCCCGCCGCAGTACCGGCGCGCCTTCCGCCAGGCCCTGGGCCGCGGCTGAGCGGCTCAGCCTGCCGTGCTGCCCGTCGGCGGCGCGGCA